>CANHEC010000160.1 GCA_947459455.1 Chitinophagaceae bacterium | reverse complement strand
TTTGCTTTGAGCCTTTTGCCTTCAATTTTCACAAGTTCCAGGGTTCGAAAGTTCACGAGTTCACGGGTTCACAAGTTCGAGGCTGCGCCGCTTTCACGTTTCAAAAGTTCGCGGGTTCGAAAGTTCCAGTGTTCGAAAGTTCACGAGTTGAGGGTTGCAGGCTGGTCCATCCTCGTCCTCTCTTCCTCGACCTTTGCCTTTCGACCTTCCGCCTTCCGCTTTCTGCTTTTTGCTTTGAGCCTTTTGCCTTCAATTTTCACAAGTTCCAGGGTTCGAAAGTTCACGAGTTCACGGGTTCACAAGTTCGAGGCTGCGCCGCTTTCACGTTTGACCTTTCACCTTTCACTTTTCACGATTTCCAGGGTTCGAAAGTTCACGAGTTCACGGGTTCACAAGTTCGAGGGTTCGAATGTTCCAAAGTTTGCGTGTTTACAAGTCTGCGCCTTGACCTTTGACCTTGGCCTCGACCTTGACCTAAACCTCGACCTATGACTCTCCGCCTTCCGCCTTCTGCCTTTGGCCTTCGGCTTTCCGCCTTCCGCTTTTCCCCTTGTCCTCTCACCGCTTACCTTTGCAGCGTTTTGCCAACTATCGGTTCCATATCACTCCCCGAGTTTCCGTTGCTGCTGGCGCCCATGGAAGACGTGAGCGACCCGCCGTTTCGTGCCGTGTGCAAGGCCAATGGCGCCGACCTGATGTACACCGAGTTTATCAGCAGCGAGGGCCTCATACGCGACGCTATCAAAAGCCGGCAAAAGCTCGACATCTTTGAAGAAGAGCGCCCCGTGGGTATTCAGATTTTTGGCGGCGATGAAGAAGCCATGGCCCTGAGTGCCCGTATTGTGGACACCGTGCAGCCCGATCTGCTCGATATCAACTTTGGATGCCCGGTGAAAAAAGTGGTGACCAAAGGGGCCGGTGCGGCCGTGCTGAAAGATGTAGACCTGATGGTACGCCTGACCAGTGCCTGCGTAAAGAGTACCCAACTGCCCGTAACGGTGAAAACCCGCCTGGGCTGGGACGATACCAGCAAAAACATCGTAGAAGTAGCAGAACGCCTGCAGGATGTGGGCGTGCAGGCCCTGAGCATACATGGCCGCACCCGGGCGCAGCTGTACAAGGGCCAGGCCGACTGGACGCTGATTGCGGAAGTGAAAAACAACCCGCGGATCCATATTCCGATTTTCGGTAATGGCGATATCGATAGCCCCGAAAAAGCGATAGAATACCAGCGCCGCTATGGGGTAGACGGCATCATGATAGGCCGGGCCGCCATTGGCTATCCCTGGATTTTTGATGAAATAAAACACTACCGCCGTACCGGGCAGCACCTGCCGCCGCCCACCATCCAGCAGCGGGTAGCGGTGATACGGCGCCACCTGCATGGCAGCGTACAATGGAAAGGCAGTAAGCTGGGCATTTTGGAAATGCGGCGCCACTATACCAACTACCTCAAGGGGCTGCCCAACATCAAGGAATACCGCCTGAAACTGGTGCAGCTGGGCACGCTGGACGAGCTGGATGCCGTGCTGGACGAAATCGTTCGGGTGTACGATGGATTTGTATTTGCACCCCGTGTACTGAATATGGACGCCATGGCGTACAGCTGCGATAGCTGATGTGATGATGTGATGATGTGATAATGCGGAGGCTTCACGTTTCACCTTTCACTAGTTCGAGAGTTCGAATGTTCCAGCGTTTGAAAGTTCGAAATTTCACGAGTTCACAAGTTACAGTTGGCGGTGCCATCCGTCCTCAGCCTTCAGCTTTCAGCCTTTTGCTTTCAGCCGTTCGCTTTCACGTTTCACCTTTCTCTAGTTCGAGAGTTCGAATGTTCCAAAGTTCCAGCGTTTGCGTATTTACAAGGCTGCGCCTCGACCTCGACCTTTGACCTTGACCTTGACCTTTGAGCCTTTTACTTTGAGCCTTTTGCTTTGAGCCTTTTGCTTTGAGCCTTTTGCTTTGAGCCTTTTGCTTTGAGCCTTTTGCTTTGAGCCTTTTACTTTGAGCCTTTCACGTTTCACCTTTCACGAGTGCAAGGGTTCGACTGTCCTAGCGGTCCAGGTCGCTACACTTTCAGCCTTCAGCTTTCCTCCTTGGCCTTTCCCCCTTGACCTTTGACCTTTCACTTTTCACCCTTCACAGCTCCGATTGTTCCAGCATTGCAGTTCGCTATACTTTTAGCCTTCAGCCTTCGGCCTCCAGCTTTCCTCCTCAGCCTTTCCCCCTTGACCTTTTCCTTTTCACCCAACCTGCCCCCCTGTTTTCCCAGCATGTTAACAAGCCATGGTCCTCCCAAGCCACAGGCTCGCTGTATGTTTGAGATGTGAAGCATTTTCTGCTAGCTATACTGCTCAGTCCGCTGCTGTGTGCGGCCCAGCCGGCTACGGCCCTGCTGCTCAAAAAGAAGACCAAAACCATCCAGCGCTTTTACCCTGGCCGGCCCATCAGTTTTACCACTACCGACGGCATGCCGGTGAATGGCGTACTCGATTCGTTGGTGCGGGATTCATTGTACCTCACCTACTACCAGGTGGTCATGCTGCCCAACCGCTTTGGTGGCCAAAGCGCCGATACCGCTGGTCGCTATCAGTTGGCTTTCGATGTGGCCAATGTCGGCAGCTTTCCGCGGCGGCGTAGTGGCCTGCTACCGGGTGCGCTGGTACTGGGTGGCCTTGGCTATACCGCTGTCAATGTTGTCAATACACTGCGGGAAGGCGATCCGCTGTTTGGCAAAGACAATCTTGGCAACCTGTTGGGTGGCCTGGGTGCTGCAGGTGCAGGCCTGCTCATAGGTGCTTTGCGGGAGCATAGCTACCGAATTGGCAAGAAATACCAGCTGGTAATAATGCGGTAATCAGTAGCCTCAAAACGGCGTTATTTGCCAAAGGGCTCCTGTGCATGCCCGGTTTTTTATGAAAAAAATTTTCAAGTTTCTGACGCGGCTGCTGCTCTGGCTGGTGCTGCTTCATTTTGCTTATATCCTGTATGTATGGGTGTTTCCACCGCCTATTACGCTTACACAAGTAAGTAGCCTGCTGGGTGGCCATGGCCTGCACAAAGACTGGGTGAGCTACGACGCCATGAGCCCGCATGCCGCCTTGGCAGTAATGGCTGCCGAAGACCAGCTGTTTCCCGACCACAACGGCTTCGATTGGAAAAGCATTGAAAAGGCGATGGCCTATAACAAACGCAAGCCCGGCCGGGTGCGGGGCGCCAGCACCATCAGCCAGCAGGTAGCCAAAAATGTGTTTTTGTGGCAGGGCCGCAGCTACCTGCGCAAGGGGCTGGAGGTATATTTCACGTTCATGATAGAAACGCTGTACAGCAAGCAGCGCATCATGGAACTGTACCTGAACGTGGCCGAAATGGGCGAAGGCACTTTTGGAATAGAAGCTGCGTCGCAGCGGTATTTTGGCAAGCCTGCCAGCCGCCTTAGCCGGGCCGAAGCCGCCAAAATAGCGGCCGCCCTGCCCAACCCCAAGAAGTACACCGTAAAGCCCCTGAGCAGCTACGTAAGCCGCCGCAGTGGCTGGATACAGCGCCAGATGAGCAACCTGGAAGGCGACCCCGATGTACAAAGGATTTTGAAACGCTGAAGCCGCCGGCTCGGCTACCTTTGCACCGCACATGCGCCACACACATTTTCGCATTTTCATTGGGCTGGTGTCAGCGGTGCTGCTGGCTGCCTGTAGCAGCACAAAGCATGGCTACCAGGCCAGTCGTAAGTTTTCGGCCCAGCAGCTGCAGCAAGATGTGGACCTGGCCTTGCAAACCCTGCAGCAAGTGCATCCTTCTTACAATTGGTACACACCTGCCGAAGAGGTGAATCGCCGCTTTGCCGAGGTGCGGGCTTCAATTACCGATAGCCTCACCGAAGCCGAGTTCAGGTTGCGCTTATCGTATGCGATAGCCGCTATTCGCTGTGGGCACACCTCGGTGCTGGCTTCAAAGGCAGCCAATGCAGTGGCCAACCGCAGCAATGCCGCATTGCCCCCTTTGCAGGTACGGGTGTGGGGCGCCGATAGCGTGGTAGTGGTGCGGGCTGCCGGCCCCGGTGCCGATAGCATTCGGCCCGGTATGGTCATCACTGCTATCGACAGTGTACCCATTGGTACGCTTTTGCGTCAGCTCTATGCGCCCATTTCGGTGGATGGATACAATCCCGCATTTGCCGAAGCCGTACTGAGCGCCACATTTGCAGCCCGGCTGCGCTGGCACTATGGCCCTCGCAGCCAGTACCTGCTATCGTTGCTGGATAGCAATGGCCAGCCGCTGCAAGCCCGGCTGCGCATGCCTGCGCCCCGCCGACCCGATACCGCTGCCGCCCGCCAGCGCCGTGCACCGGCACCGTCCATATCACGGGAGCCAGCCTATGGCAAACTGCAATGGTGGCCCGATGGGCAAACGGCCTACCTGCAACTCAATAGCTTTTCGGGCAAAGGGGTTGGCCGGTTCATACGCCGCAGTTTTCGGCGCATTGATAGCGCTGGTGCCAGACACCTGATCATTGACCTACGCGACAACTCGGGCGGTAAAATTTCGAACAGTGCCCTGCTGGGCCGCTATGTGGCGCACCAGCGCTTTCGGGTAGCCGATTCGGTGAGTGCGGTCAGTTTCGATTTTCCCAAAGCGAAACAGGTGCAGGCGCATTTATTTTACCGTTTGTTTTCTTGGGCCTTCACCAGCCGGCAGCCCGATGGGCGGCTGCACATGCGCCGCATGGAGCGCCACCAATATCGTCCCCGCCGTCGCCACCATTTCAGCGGGCCTTTGTATGTACTCACCAGCGGCCGCAGCTTTTCGGCCTCGCTGCTGTTTTTGAACCATGTATACCAGCGGCCGCAGCTAACGGTGGTAGGTACCGAAACAGGCGGTGGTGTGCGTGGAAACAGTGCAGTGATGACCCCCAACCTGACCCTGCCCAACAGCCAGGTGCGGGTGCGCCTGCCACTATTCAGATTGGTAACCCGTGCCAGCCTGCCGGTCAACGGCCGCGGCTATGTGCCACAGGTGCAGGTACCGCCATCGGCCGCCGCCATCCGCTACCGCCGCGATGCGGTGCTGGATACGGTGCGTACTCTCATCAGCGCCGCAAGTGTGGGTAGGGAGTGATGGGTCGATTAGTAGATTGGGTATTGGTTAATTGGGTATTGGTATTTAGGTGATAGCTGTGTTGGCAAAGAAGCTGAAGCCTTCGTAGTGGCCTGCCACATCAGAAAAATGATTGCTATCCAGGGCGCTGAGCCCTCATCAAGCTTCAAATCTCTAATCTCGAAGGGAGTTTTACAGCTGTACATGCAGGCTGCTGACGGGCTGGCCGTAAAAGATGCTGGCATGGGCATCAAAGCTGGCCGTATCATCGGTGGTATAAAACTGCCGCTGGCCGCTGCGGCTGAGGCGCTGCTCCATGTCAGGGTGCCGCTGCAGGTATTGCTGCAGGCTGCTGGCCACTATGGGGCCCTGGCTGACGATGCGGGTGCCCGCCGGCGCCAGCGCTGCTATCTTATCGGCCAGTAGCGGATAGTGCGTGCAGGCCAGCAACAGCGTGTCGATATCCGGGCTTTGCTGCAGCAATGCTTGCAGGCAGGCCTTTACAAAATAGTCGGCGCCCGGCCCCTGGTGCTCATTGTTTTCTACCAGCGGTACCCACATGGGGCAGGCCTGCTGGTACACCTGCAGGTGGGGCCAAAACTTAGCAATCTCAATGGGGTAGCTGTTCGATACCACGGTGCCACGGGTACCCAGGATGCCTACATGGCCGCTGCGGCTGTATTGCCCAATCGTTTCGGTGGTGGGGCGTATCACGCCCAGCACCCGGCGGGTGGGGTCGGGCATGCGGGGCAAATCGTGCTGCTGTATGCTGCGCAGTGCTTTGGCACTGGCAGTATTGCAGGCCAGTATCACCAGCGGGCAGCCCTGTTTAAAAAACCATTCG
>CANHEC010000159.1 GCA_947459455.1 Chitinophagaceae bacterium | reverse complement strand
GGGGTCCAGTATTCGCCGCCCCCAAATGCCGAGTCGGTCTGCCGCTTCAGCTGCTGCGCTTTGGTAAACTCACCTTGCAAAAACAAGCCGGCTACCTGCTGATAGGCTTGGGTGGCTTTGGCTTCGGCAGTGGCATTGCCTGCTTTGGTAGTCTTGTCGGGCACTGCGCCGGCTGTCAGCTGCGCCAGTTTTTTTCGGGCGGCGGCGGCATTTGCAGCGTCGCCCACTTTGGTGTAGCAGTGTATCAGGTGAAACAGTGTTTGCTCCGCCAGCTTGCCTGTATCCTGCCTGTTCAGCACTTCCTCAAACAGCCGGATGGCCTCCGGATAATCTTCAATTTGCTCATGCACGGCCACAGCTTTTTGGTACAAGGCGTTGGTAATGCGCTTGTTGGCCTTTAGCTGCCGCTCTTCGCTAATAGGCAGGCGGCTGTACAGATTGTCAAATGAAATATCGGCGGTGTCAAACTTTTCGGTGTCTTGCTCGGCCAATGCATTGCTAGCCGGTGTATCGCTGGCACCTGCATTGCCGCTGGTTTGCCGGGCTCGGCCGGCGCTGATGGAAATGGCTGCCGAGCGTCGCCAGTTGTCGGTATTTGGCCGGTCGCCCCATTTTTCGCGAAAGGCATTGAAACCATTGGCTCGGCGGTTGGCATCGTAGAAGTAAAAAACACCCTGCGCCCCGCCGAAAATATCGGCACCTGGTGTGGCGGCCTGGGTGCCGCCGCCACTGTTGCTGGCTGCCAGCTCTTCTTTCAGTCCTTTGGCTTTACGCAGCTGTTTGGCCACCGCCCTCACGGCATTGCTACGGGCGGGCTCGTCCAGCAGGGCCAGGCGCAGCAGGCTGTCTTGCAGTTGCAGCACCACATCGGCTTCGTACACAGCCTTGGTGCCCGGGCGGCGCTTTTCGGCCAGTGCCGAGTCGGGCCGCTTTAGCAGGGTCAGGTTGGCACTATCGTAGGGCAGGGCGGCTTCGCCATAGCGCTTGGCCGCATACTGTACCTGGCCCAGCGTAAAAAAGCTCTGGCTACGCTGCTGCTGGTTATCGGTGTTAGAGCGGATGCTTTGTGCCAAATAGTCGGCAGCAGGAGCGTAGCCCTGCCGTTCCATTTCAAACAGGGCCGCTGCGTAGTAAATGATGTCGCGGTAGTTGCGGTAGCTATCCTTACGGGCCAGGCTTTTCAGGTCGGCTATGTTTTGGTCAATGATGCCCGGGTCTTCGCTTTTGCGCAGGCGTATCATGTTTAGCCGGGCGTAAATATCCATTACCGGATCAATGGCCGATTTGCTGCTTTTTTCAAAGGCAGCCGACGCCTCTTTCAGTTTGCCGGCCATTTGGTAGAGTTGGCCGGTCAAAAAGTAGCGGCGGGCTTTGTCATTCATGCCTGTGGCCATATCCATGCTGCGCTCCAGGTTTACGGCGGCGCTATCATACTCTTCGGTGCAGTAGTACAGGTAGGCAGCCGCCTCGTCCAGTTCGGGGCGCAGGCGGGCCGGAAAAACCGGGTCGTTGCGCAGGGTGGCCAGCAGCGACGAAGCATCGATGTAGTTCTTTTGTTCGGTCAGGGTTCTGATCATCCAAACAAAGCTTTCATTGCGGCTGGGCGGCCGGCTCAGCATTTTGCGGGCCAGCCCGCTCTTTTCGCGGCTCGATACCGACAGGGCATTGCTGCCTTCTACCGAGTTGCTGCCAATTGGCTGGTCGTACCCATCTTTTTCTTTGGGGGCGTACGATACATTGAGAAATTGAAACGACATCAGCGCCGAATCGAAATGCTGCCGGTGCAAATAGGTTTTGCCCAACAGCAGGTACAGGTTGTCAATCCAATCGTTGCGCAGATCGTGTAGCAAAATGCCGCTGGTCACACTGCTGATGATAGAATCGAGATCGCCGTTTTTGCTGGTGGCGTCCAGGCTGTAGGGGTAAAAGGAAAGCAGCTCGGTAAAATCGTCTTTCTGCGCCTCGGTAGCATTGCTGATGATGGTCTTCAGCTTTTCATTGGCATTGAAATAGTAATTGTAGTGCGTGTAGGTGTTTTGGAAGAACCGGCGCACCACAGTAAACTTTTTGTCAGCACTTTTTTCCGACCCCAGTTTTCGCTCTTCAAACTGCTTCGGCTTTTTCATATTAAACTCCAGCTTGGGCTGCGCCTGGCCGGGTGCCAGCGCTGCCAACAGGGCCAGTGCAAAAAATGAAAAGCGGCGAACAATATAAGCGGCGGAAATAGGCATGAAGGCTGCGAAAGAAATCATCAATGGGTTGGCTAACAAAGAACGGCAAAATGGGTGGCCCCGCCAAAAGCCGGCCAGCCACCCGGCAGGGGCCAAAAGCTGGCCAAAATGTTGCTGAAGTGCGGGCAAGCTGGTAATATTGGCGGGTGCTGCATGGCATGTAAAACGAAGAAAGGATGGAAACATTGCGAAAGCCATCGGTGGCCCGGCGCCTGCGCAACCGGTACCGGCTGCTTATCATGAACGATGATACGTTTGAAGAGGTCATCACCTTCAAACTGACGCGGCTGAGCGTGTACACCCTCATGAGCACGATATTTGTAGTGCTGGTAGGGCTCACCATCGCCGTCATTTCGTTTACCAACCTGCGGTTTTTGATACCGGGGTATGGCAAGCAAAGTTCGCTGCAGGAGCTGCGGATGCTAAAAGTGCGTACCGACAGCCTTGAAAAAGCGATGGCCAGCCAGCAACAATACCTGAACGACCTGCAGAAAGTGCTGAAAGGCGATGCTTCTACCCTGCAGCGAGACACGGCCTTACTCAAACCCCTGCCGCCCACCGAAAAAATAACGGATTAAAACTGCCCTCCGGGGCTCAAGGAGGCATTTGTATGTTTCAAAAAAAGAACCAACACGAACAGCTGCCCGGCAGCGATGCCACCACCATTTTGGCAGCCGGTACGCGGGCCATTGGCGATTTTGAATGCGCCAATCACCTGCGTATAGATGGGCAGGTAAAAGGCCACATAGGCTGCGACAGCAAGCTGGTGATAGGCCAAACCGGCCGGGTGGAGGGCAGTATTGTATGTGCCAATGCCGATATAGCCGGCCAACTGGATGGAGATATAACGGTACATGAATCGCTGGTGCTGCGCCAGGGAGCCGTGGTGAATGGCAATATCAGCGCTAACATGCTGCAAATGGAAGCCGGTGTGGTTTTCAACGGGCAGTGCCGTATGCAGGCTGCCGGCGGTGCCGATGCTGTAGCCAAGCCTTCCCTCAATGGTAAAAAAGCCGCAACCCGCGAAGTGGCCGCTGCCGATGCCTGATACCTCTCGCAAGCCGCCCCAGCCGCCACAGGCATGGCTGCGCTATGCGGGCCTGGCGGGCCAGTTTTTGGGCCTCATCGGCCTCGGGCTTTGGCTGGGCCACTGGCTCGATGGCAAGGCGGGCTGGCAGGGCCCCTGGCTCACACTGGGGCTGCCGCTGCTGCTACTGGTAGGCATGCTGGTACAGCTGGTGCGAGATACCGGTGGTAAAAACTAGGCCGCTGGCTGCTATAGCTGTTTTATTTTCGGCCCCTTATGAAAAGAACAATCATCGCCCTGTCGGCGCTGTTTTTGCTGGTATCAGCTGCGGTGCTGCTGGGGCAGCAGGCCCTTACTGCCAAGGGCGTAGCCGTACCGGTAGTATTGGCAGGCAATGCGCTGCTGTTTGTGCTATCGCTGCTGGTATACCGCCTGTATAGCGGTGCCATGGGGCAAAGCCGGGCTACCGGTTTTGTGCGGCAGGTGTACGCAGGCTTTATGCTCAAGTTTTTTGTGCTGGTGGCCGCTGCCGTGGGTTATTTCTATTTTGCCGAAACGGTGAATAAGCCGGCTGTTTTTATCTGTATGGGGCTTTATTTGGTGTACAATTTTTTGGGCACCGCCCAGGTGGTAAAAAAGCCAGCCGACCAAGCTCAAGCGCCGTCTAAGAAAGAAGCCTGACTCACACGCATGGCCGCCCAGCAGCACTCCTTTGAAGCACTGAAACGCTACCTGCCACCGGGGAGCTTTGAGCTGGTGATGCCGCTGATATTGGATCACAAAGTGCACCTCGTCATCAGCCGCGAACGCCAGACCAAGCTGGGCGATTTCAGGCATGCTTTTCGGGGGAACAATCACCGCATCAGCGTGAATGGCAACCTGAATACCTATGCTTTTTTGATCACGCTGCTACACGAACTGGCGCATCTGCTGGCCTACCAGCGCTACGGCCATCGCATACAGCCACATGGCAAAGAGTGGAAGCACACTTACAGCCAGGTACTGGCCCATTTTTTACAAGCCACCATTTTTCCGCCCGATGTGGCCGCTGAGCTGCAGGCTATGCTGCACAACCCCGCCGCCAGCAGCAGCGCCGAAGATGGCCTGCAGCGGGTGCTGCGCCGCTACGATGTGCGAAAGCCCGGCATGCTGACGGTAGAAGAAGTGGCGCCGGGACAAGTGTTCCGGCTGGCAGATGGTCGCAAGTTCATTCGGGGCGAACAGTTGCGCAAGCGCATAAAATGTATCGAAATGCCGGCCAATAAAGTATACCTGTTTCACCCGCTTTACGAAGTACAGGCCGTTTAGGCTACCTTCGGTAGTGGCCGGCTGTCGTCAGCGCCGACCTTTACACCAACCTAAATACACTCTCATGAAAAAAATGCTATTGGCAGTTGCCATCCTCAGCAGCCTGGCAGGCGCTGCCCAAACTGAAAAAAAATCGGTACTGGTAGGTGGTGGATTTGCACTGCGTACCGGCGAGGGTAGCAATCAGTTTCAGTTCAACCCCACCGTGGGCTACTTTTTTGCCGACAACTTTACCCTTGGCGGCACGCTATCGTTCAACAGTCAAAAGCTCGGCCAGGTCAAATCGTCGGAGTTTGGTATCGGTCCTTTTGCCCGCTACTATTTTGGCAGTACCAATACCAAGCCGTTTGTGGTCGGCGAGTTCGATTTTCTGAGCTCAAAAACAAAGAGCAGCGCCAGCAGTACTGAAATCAAAAGCAATGGTACCCGTTTTCTGATTGGGCTGGGCTTTGCAGCGTTTGTGAATGAAACCATCGCTGTTGAAGGCGTATCGGGCTACAGCTACAGCAAGTTTAAAGATGCAGATGGTAGCGGCGGTTTCAACCTGCGGCTGGGTTTCGGCATTTATTTCAACCGCCAAAGCACCCGCGACCTGAAGCGCAATGTAATGGGGCAGTAGTGCCAGTCAGTACCGCGTTTCCCAATTGAACCATTCACCTCGTGCCACCTGGTACGGGGTGTTTTCTTTCAGTTCGCGGCTATTGGCCGGCCAACACACTTACCACGCGGTCGTTGTCGACGTACATAATGGGCTTACCACCCAACTCGTCGATTTTGCCAGTCACAGCCACTCGTTTGTTTTTCAAAAATGGCACTACATCGTAGCCAAAATTGGCTAGGTCTTCTTTGCGAATGAAAATGCTGAACAGCTCGTTGGGGTATTGTTTGTCGAGGTTGAGCAGCACATTGCCCGCCCGGCTGGTGCGGCCGCTCACTACTTTGCCCACTACCGTAATGGGGCGGCTGCTGCCCACGCTTTGCCTTGCCATCAAGGTGTTTATCTGGCCCCGACGCAACTCCGGAATGGGCACTGGTTCCACATCGCCGCTGGCTACTTCGGCAAACCAGTCGGCTCGTTGCACACCGATTTTGATGGCAGCCAGTTCGGTAGCCGGCACCTGCGGAAAAAAGCGCAAGCCGGTCAGGTGCTTTATGCTGTCGATCGATACGCTGTAGCTCTCCAGCGGTTGGTAGCCGGCTCTGTTAGGTACAACAAAGCCAATGCCACGGCGCCGCTCAGCGTCCAGTACTACTTTCCAGTACAGCTGTGGAATGGCTACCTGGTGCACGCCACGCTGTATACGGGGCAGCTGCGGGTGCAGCACCGGTCCGGTCACCACGTGTAGCTGCGTGCCCGGATGCCGGTACACATATTCCCGCAGTTTGTCTTCGAGGTCGCCCC
>CANHEC010000158.1 GCA_947459455.1 Chitinophagaceae bacterium | reverse complement strand
CCGGTGCCTTTAAATTCTTCAAAGATCACTTCATCCATCCGGCTGCCGGTATCAATCAGCGCCGTAGCCAAAATGGTGAGCGAACCGCCATTTTCAATTTTACGGGCCGCGCCAAAAAACTGCTTGGGCTTTTGCATGGCGTTGGCTTCCACACCACCGCTCAGCACCTTGCCACTGGCCGGCGCTACAGTGTTGTGTGCACGGGCCAGGCGGGTAATGGAGTCGAGCAGGATGACCACATCATGACCGCACTCTACCAGGCGCTTGGCCTTTTGCAGCGCTATGCTGCTCACTTTCACGTGTTTGTCGGCAGGCTCGTCAAAGGTGCTGGCCAATACTTCGGCCTTTACACTGCGCTCCATGTCGGTTACTTCTTCCGGCCGCTCATCTATCAGCACCACCATCATGTACACTTCGGGGTGGTTTTCGGCAATGGCGTTGGCTACTTCTTTCAGCAGCATGGTCTTACCCGTTTTGGGTTGCGCCACTATCAGGCCCCGCTGGCCCTTGCCAATGGGTGTAAACAGGTCGATGATGCGGGTGCTGAGGTTAGAAGCGGTGGTAAACAGGTTGAGCTTTTGATAAGGGAACAGCGGCGTGAGGTAATCGAAGGGCACACGGTCGCGTACTTCTTCGGGGCGCTTGCCGTTGATGTTGTCCACCTTTACCAGTGCAAAGTATTTTTCACCTTCTTTGGGTGGGCGCACTTCGCCTACCACGGTATCGCCGGTTTTCAGGCCAAACAGTTTTACCTGTGCCGGGCTCACATACACATCGTCGGGGCTGGTTAGGTAGTTGTAGTCGCTGCTGCGCAAAAAGCCGTAGCCATCGGGCATCATTTCCAGTACGCCTTCGGCTGTTACCAGTCCGTCGTACTCTACATTAAAAGGAGTTTCTTTTGGCGGCTGCTTCTGAAAGCGCTGGTGCTGCTGCCGGCCCTGCTGTTGCTGCTGGGCTGGGGCTTCGGCGGGTGCTTCTTCGGCACCGTTGGCTTCTTCGATGTTGGCCAGGTCGGCTTCGGTTATTTCAGTGGGGGCATCCAGGCTGCTCAGGGCACTGCGGAAAATGCTTTCCACGGTTTCGCCATCATCCAGTATGGGGCCGGCTACTTTGGGGCGCTTGGCGCCTTTGGCATCGTCATCGGCCTTGGGGGCAGCCGGTGCGGCGGCGGTAGGGGCTGCAGGGGCAGGTGCGTCGGCTTCTTTGGGGGCATTTTTGCGACCCTGTTGCTTTTTGGCGGGGGCCTGTTTTTTGCCACGGGCGGGCTCGGCTGCCGGTACTTCGGCAGCAGGTGCGGCAGGGGCAGCCGGCGCAGCAGGCTGGCTGGGTTCCATTACTTCGGCCTCTTCGGTCACGTTGGCGGTGGTCGCCTTTACTATGCGCTTGCGGCGGGGCTTGTCGCCCTCGGCATCGCCAGCTTTGGCGGCGCTTTCCAGCACGGCTTGCTTATCCAGTATTTTGTAAATCAGGTCTTGCTTAGCCAGCTTTTTCGCGTTGGGAACTTTTAACTGCTCGGCAATATCAACCAGTTCAGGAACGAGCATGTCGTTCAATTGCAAAATGTCGTACATACAATAAAATGAGTAGAACTTTTCTTTTCGGTTTGCGGGAGGTGCAACAAGAAGTGAGGATAAAAAATCGGAGCGTAGAGTCGGCCGTTGGGTAGGAAAAGCTCAAATGGCCGTCGTCAGATTTCGCTGCAATGTTAGGGCATAATTTTTAAATCCAAAATTTAAACATCGGTTTCAAAGCAGTGCCAATCCGTGGAAAACAGCCTATTTTGACCCGCCGCGGCAGCTGCTGCGGTATCAAAATCTTTTGTGTATGAAACTGTGGATAGCCCGAGTGCTGATATCGGCGGTGGTCATTGTTTTTTTGGGCTGGCTGCTGCCGGGTGTAGAGGTAGCCAGTAGCTGGAAAGCGGTGCTGGCAGCGGCTTTGCTGTCGGTCATCAATGCGCTAATACGGCCGGTGCTGGTGCTGCTCACCCTGCCGGTCACGGTGCTTACCCTGGGCCTGTTTTTGTTTGTGATCAATGCCTGTATGGTGCTGCTGGCTGCCCGCTGGCTCGAAGGGTTTCGGGTAGATGGGTTTTGGTGGGCCCTGCTGTTCAGTTTTTTGCTCAGCGTGCTCAATTCGTGGCTGCAGGGCTGGCTGCTGGCCGGTCATACGCCCGAAGAGCGGTAGCCCGTCTTTTGCCATTTGTAGTGGCCGCATTACCGGTAACTTGCAAGCGCTGAATTTTCTTTTCGCCCGATTGCTATGATGTACGACCGTAAGTTTTTGACCGATGCGCAGCTCATCGATATCTACAAGCGCCTGCTGCTGCCCCGCCTGATAGAAGAGAAAATGCTGGTGCTGCTGCGTCAGGGCAAAATCTCAAAGTGGTTCAGCGGCATTGGGCAAGAAGCCATTGCCTGCGGCGTAGCGCAAGCGTTGCAGCACGACGAATGGATCATGCCACTGCATCGAAACCTGGGTGTTTTTACCGGTCGGGGTATGCCGCTCTCGAGGCTGTTTAAACAATGGCAGGGCAATAAAGACGGCTATAGCAAGGGTCGCGAACGCAGCTTTCACTTTGGCAGTGCCGAGCATCACATTTGCGGCATGATCAGCCACCTGGGGCCGCAGATGGCCCTGGCCAACGGCGTGGCCCTGGCGCACCAGCTAAAAGATGAAGGCAAGGTGGCGGTGGCTTTTAGTGGCGACGGCGGTACCAGCGAAGGCGATTTTCACGAAGCGCTGAATGTGGCATCGGTTTGGAACCTGCCGGTCATTTTTGTGATTGAAAACAATGGTTACGGACTGAGCACACCGGTGAATGAACAGTTCAGGTGCGAACAGCTGGCCGATAAGGCCCGCGGCTACGGCTTGGAAGGCGTGACCATTGATGGCAACAATATTTTGACCGTAATAGATACCCTGCAGGGAGTGCGTGACTACTGCATCAAGCAGCAGCGGCCCTATCTGGTAGAGTGCATGACTTTTAGAATGCGGGGCCACGAAGAAGCCAGCGGCACCAAGTATGTGCCTTCGCATTTGTTTGAAGAATGGCAGAAGAAAGACCCGGTCAACAACTTTGAGTTTTACCTGCAGCAAACGGGTGTACTAAGAGCCGATGCCACAGCGCAAATACGGGCCGATTTTAAGCAATACATTGAAGAAGAGTTGGCCCAGGCATACGACACCACCGAAATGATGCCCGATGAAGACGAAGAGTTGCAGGATGTGTATGCTCCTTCACCAGCATTTGTTGTGCCGGCTGCAGTACCGGCCAGCCTGGTGACAGATGAAGGCAATAGTCGCTTTATTGACGGCATCCGCGATGGCCTGTACCAGAGCATGCAGGTGCACCCCAACCTGGTACTGATGGGCCAGGACATTGCCGAGTATGGTGGCGCCTTCAAGATTACCGAAGGTTTTGTGCAGCAGTTTGGCAAGCAGCGGGTGCGCAATACGCCCCTGTGCGAAAGCGCCATTGTGGGGGCTGCGCTGGGCCTGAGCCTGGAAGGCTACAAGAGCATGATGGAAATGCAGTTTGCCGATTTTGTAACGGTGGGCTTCAACCAAATCATTAACAACCTGGCCAAGATTTACTATCGCTGGGGACAGCCGGCCGATGTGGTGATACGCATGCCTACGGGTGCCGGCGTAGGGGCGGGCCCTTTTCATAGCCAAAGCAATGAAGCATGGTTTACTCATACACCGGGCCTGAAGGTAGTGTACCCCGCTACCCCCATGGATGCCAAAGGACTGCTCATAGCGGCTATCAATGATCCTAACCCGGTGATGTACTTTGAGCACAAGGCGCTGTATCGCGGCATTAGCGGAACAGTACCGGCACACTATTATGAAGTGGCTATTGGCAAGGCCCGGCTGGTGCAAAGCGGCTCCGATATCAGTTTGATTACTTACGGCAGTGGTGTGCATTGGGCCATGGAGTACCAGCAGCGCCACCCCGAAGTCTCGCTGCACATTACCGACCTGCGCACCCTATTGCCCCTGGATTACGACGCCATTCGGGCGGCCGTGGCTGCCACCGGCAAAGTGCTGGTACTGCACGAAGACACCCTGATAGGCGGGCTGGGCGGCGAAATAAGCGCCTGGATTGGTGAGCATTGCTTCAGCCTGCTGGATGCCCCGGTAGTGCGCTGCGCTTCGCTGGATACACCCATCCCGTTCAACATCGAACTGGAGCAACAGTTTTTGGCTAAAAGTCGATTGGATGCTGCAGTGAAGAAGCTGATGAAGTATTGAGGTGTAGGTTCGCACAGAGGGCACAGCGGACTAGGAGGGCTGATTGCGCACAGAGGGCACAGAGAGCACGGAGGATATTTTGGATTTCGGAGGGCGGATGGCTGATTTTTTTGCGGAGGATTTTTCCTCGCAGCGGCGCGGAGGCAATTCAGATTTGGATGCTCAGTTCGAGATTGGCGTAGCCCTACTTTCTTATTTCTTATTCTGTTATTCCTTGTTCATAATTTCCAAACGTTGTCTGCAGGACAGTTTTCCTCGCAGC
This sequence comes from Chitinophagaceae bacterium, assembly GCA_947459455.1. Classification (GTDB taxonomy): domain Bacteria; phylum Bacteroidota; class Bacteroidia; order Chitinophagales; family Chitinophagaceae; genus Phnomibacter. The sequence goes on along the minus strand of CANHEC010000158.1, from coordinate 1,456 downwards.
GGCGCAGAGGAAATTCAGATTTGGATGCTCAATTCGAGATAGGTTTAGCCCGACTCTCTTATTTTTTATTTCTTATTCTGTTATTCCTTATTCATTATTCACCGTTGTCCGGTAAAAATCGGGAAATGGGATCATAAAAGGGAGGCTCCGTTCTCCTGACTTAGCCGACCTTTTTGTATGCTTGTTTTGTGCCTGTGCCAACAGGTTTCAAAAGTTGAAGGAAAACCTTCCGATGATCATTCGGGTACGCAATGGATAACTTGTTAAGCTGAATTGGTTTGAAGACACTGCGAAAACACCGTATTCCTTTTGGTTCAGTAAATTGTTGATATCTACGCTTATTTCAGACCTTATTCTTTTCAAGCGATAACGAATAGTTGCATCAGTGGCATAAAACAGAATTGAGTTTGAACCGCTTTGGCGGGCTGTAATTTGCCTCACTTTTACGGTTGTAAATAGTTGCTTAAACGTATAGCCTACAGACAGGTATTGCTCCAGCCTCAGGAATCTGTTGGAGATGGAAACAGGGTTGCCATTCGGTTCAAAGCTTTTGTTGCGAAAGAAACTCCCCGAGTATTGATACGCAAACTTTCCCTTAATAGTTCCTTCTAAAGAAACATTGCTAAAGAAGGCTTCGTTTGCAAACTGTCTTTTGACGTTGTTGATAATCTGATTATCAAAATCTCTGTTCCAGCCGACCAGCGACGAAAGCTTGATTTTGGGCTGGAAAAAGAATTTGCTGACTTGCACCGTTGCAGATAGTCGGTTTTGATTATTCGGAATAGCTAATTGGACGCTTTGTTGCACATTATCAGAAAACACGGAGCCTGCTAGTGTATTTGCAGAAATTCTATCAAATTTCAGCTGTGCCGAAGCTGTGAGCAATTTGATCGCTCTCTTTAAATCATAGCGTATCTGAAAGCTGCTGTTTTTGAGTTCTTGTACAACTGGCGTGTTCAAATTGAGTAATCGGAAATTTACCAGCATGAGTCCCTGATAAATTTGGCGAATGTCGCCAAAGCGATTTTCAAACGAATAATTGAAAGAGATGATATCTTCCTTATTGACATAGAAATTGATGTCGAGTTTGGGGTTGAATAAAATCCGGTTGTTCGGCGGAAGTTTGGGAAGACTGGACTGGTTGAAAATAATCTGCTGGGCAGTCACTGGTATTGAAGCAGTGGCTCGCCATGAGTCTTGTTCGTATGTATACTCAGCAGAAGCCTGCAGTAAGTGTCTGTTCCAGGTAATATCGTTTCCCGGATCGCCACTAAACAAAGTTTTGCTACCATCCAACTGATGTAATGTAATGGCAGACTTCAGTGTCTCTATTTCCGTGATCAGATTTAGTTTATACAATTGCCGCAGTTTCGACTGATTGATGACGAAGTAAGCGGCGGAGGCATTGGAAAAGAAAGACGGCAAGCTGACAGATTGCGCTGCATCTCGGTAGACT
>CANHEC010000157.1 GCA_947459455.1 Chitinophagaceae bacterium | reverse complement strand
TGCCATTGGTCTGGCAGGCTGCCGATGACCTGCTGAAACACGGCGGGGCTGGCATGGTACAGCTGCGGCACCTGGGTGAGCTGCTGGGCGCCAAGGCCCATGGTGCGGGCAAACAGCTGAGCGGTGGTAAGGGCCCGCACGGCGGTGCTGCTCACCAGCTGATCGAGGTGCACCTTGCGATCGAGCAGGCGCTGGGCCATGAGGGGAGCGTCTCGCAGGCCGCGGTCGTTGAGCGGTCTGTCAAAATCGAGCAGCGAGGGGCTATCCCAGCTGCTTTTGGCGTGGCGTACCAGTATCAGCGATTTCATGACTGGATGTAAGTAGTGATAATGTGGCGGGCGGGGAGCGGGTGATGGGGAATGATGAATGATGAATGATGAATTGAAGAATGAACAAGTGAGGGGTGTCAATCTCCAATCTCGAATTTCAAAGATGCAACTCTGCGCCTCTGCGAGAAAAACATCTCCCGCAGATTTCGCGGAATGACGCAGGTAAAGAATGAATAAGAAATAAGGAATAACAGAATGAGGAATGAAAAAGTGAGGGCTGTCAATCTCGAATCTCAAATATGAAACGCTGCGCCGCTGCGAGAAATTCTCTCCCTCAGATCAAATCAGCGATCAGGCCTCCGATATCAAAAATCTTCTCTGTGTTCTCTGTGCGAATACACGCTTGCCCTACTCAAAACCCCTGGTGGTAGGCCCTGTCTACCATGTCGTGGTACTCGGGGTGGCGCTTTACGTAAGCACTCATATAGGGGCAGTAGAGCATTATTTTTTTGCCTTCGCTGCGGGCCCAAGCCAGCGCCGCTTTGGCCATACTGGCGGCTATGCCCTGGCCTTCGAATTCGGCAGGCACTTCGGTGTGCATAAAGGCGATGTCTTGCTTGTAAAAGCGGTACACCATAGTGGCCTTTTTGCCATTGGGCAGTAGTACTTCAAACTGCTGCTCGGCTGTAGTGTGCGTAACGGTGAGTGACATAGCAACCAGATTGAGATTCCCGTTCAGATTTTGATTCGCTTTTCAGCCGGATACGGATTGTATTGCTTTCAATCAGTCAGTCAAATCTCAAATCTTGAATACTTAATAGCCTCTCACATTGCGGCCTTCCATGTAGTTCATAAAGGCGCGGTTGCACACTTTGTTGCCGCCAGGCGTGGGGTAGTTGCCGGTAAAGTACCAGTCGCCGGTATTGGTGGGGCAGCTTTCGTGCAGGTCTTCTATACTTTGGTAAATGACCTGTACCGGCACGTCGAGGCCGGGCGTGGTAATCATTTGCGCAATCTTATCGCTGATTTGCTGCGGCGTAAAGGGAGCGTATACTTCACGCACCACATTTTTGGTGTGGAGTTGGTCGTTGCGCTGCAGCTCTTTGCATTCTTTGTACAGGTCGGTCAGCAGGCTGCGCTGGTCGTTTTCTTTCAGCAGTTCAATGGCGGCCTGAAAGGCAATGAAATCGCCCAGCTTGCTCATATCGATGCCGTAGCAATCGGGGTACCGAATCTGTGGTGCCGATGATACAATGATGATCTTTTTAGGCTGCAGCCTGCCCAGCATGCGAATGATGCTTTCACGCAGGGTGGTGCCGCGTACAATGCTGTCGTCTATCACAACCAGCGTATCCTGCCGGGGGCGCACGGTGCCGTAGGTAATATCGTACACGTGCTGCACCATGTCCTGGCGGCTTACATCTTCGGTAATGAAGGTGCGCATCTTCACATCCTTGATGGTGATTTTTTCCTGCCGGATCTTGCGGGTGATCATCTCCGTCAGTTTCTCTTCATCAAAGTCTTTTCCCCAGCTCATGATGCGCTGCACCTTGATTTGGTTGAGGTAGGCCTCCATGCCCTTGACCATACCAAAGTAGGCTACCTCGGCGGTGTTGGGGATATAAGAAAAGATGGTGTTTTTGAGATCGTAATCGATGGCATCGAGCACGGGGCGGCTCAGGTGATAGCCCAGGGCGATGCGTTCGCGGTAGATCTTCTCATCGTTGCCCCGGCTGAAGTAGATGCGTTCGAAGCTGCAGGCGCGGCGTTCTTTGGGCGCCAATATTTGCTCAATGCTATATTGGCCATTATCGTCTACTATCAGGGCGCAACCGGGCATCAGTTCCAGTACCTCATTTTCGCCCACATTGAACGTGGTGCGAATAGCGGCCCGCTCACTGGCAGCTACAATATAGTCGTCGTGTATGTAGTAGTAGCTGGGGCGTATGCCGTTGGCATCCCGCATTACAAAGCTGTAGCCATTGCCCACCAGGCCGCCAAAGTGGTAGCCGCCATCAAACTGGGCAGCAGCCTGCTGCAGTACGGTTTTGATGCAGGGCCGCTCGTTATCTGCTTCGTCGGCTGCTACCAGGTAGTGGTGTACTACTTCCATCATGGCAGCCAGATCGCTCTGCTGCTGAAACTGGCCGGGCTCCATGCCTACATGGGCAAACAGCTCGTCGGTGTTTACCAAATTAAAGTTGCCCGCCAGTGCCAGGTTGCGGGCCGGCTTGATGTCTTTTTTGATAAAGGGGTGGCAAAAGGCCACATCGTTTTTTCCCTGGGTGCCATAGCGCAGGTGGCCCAGCAGCAGCTCGCCCAAAAACGGCAGGTGACCCTTGGCCAGGCCGGGGTGCTTCAGCAGTTCGGGCTGGTACTTTTCCAGTTCGCCTACCTGTGCACCCACCTGAGCAAAAATGTCGGCAATGGGCTGGTTGGCCGTGCTGCGCATGCGGTGCATGAAGGGGTAGCCCGGCTCGGCATGCAGCTTTACGCTGGCAAAACCGGCGCCATCCTGGCCACGGTTGTGCTGCTTTTCCATCAGCAGGTACAGCTTGTTGAGGCCGTACATGACCGTGCCGTACTTCTGCAAAAAGTGAGAAAAAGGCTTCCGCAAACGAATGAAGGCAAGGCCGCATTCGTGTTTGATGGCATCACTCATGGCTGTAGAAAGAGGAAAGAGCCGCAAAGGTAGCGAGGGCTACCGGCTTTTCCGTACTTTTATACAAATGTGTGCTGGTCGAAAATTGCGGACTCCAAATCTCCTTTTTACCGGAAGCAAAACCGAACTAAAAGCAAAAAGTCGGCAACGAACACTGCCGACCTAATTAGTTGATGTATAACTACTTTGGCCATCCAATGTCGTGTGGCGGTAGTATTAAATCAGCAGTCCCGCTTCCATGATAGTAAATCTCCCCAGCTACCCTCAAGATCACTAAAATGGCTATATAAAATACCGAGCTCCTTTTTGAAATTCGAAGATCATACTTAAAAAAGCAAGTCCTCGATGCAAACAATATCGTGAAGCTCAAAGATTTCGCTTTGCTCGAATTGCTCATTGGCTTACTGACAAAAATCCGTGCTTTTAATGCGTATGTAGGTAGAGCACCGAAAAGTAAAGCAAAATACCTAGAAGAACTACCAGCAACACATTTACAATTACTGTTACTTTATTGGAAGTCCGCAATTTGTAGAGTAACAGTTGAACAAGAGATAGCACTGATGTTATCAGCATTATCAATACCAGAAGACTCCTTACAGGGGAAGCTTTTAAAAAAGAAGAGAAAATGAAAACCATCATCACACACAGAACGATGGTAATGAAATTCATCTTTACGCCTAGCCTTTTCTCCATATCTAAAGCAATTTAGAACATTTAGTGGTAGCCCATACAGTCGCGGTAGTCTCTGGCGGCTGAAGATTCGCAGCGAAGCAATAAACCATAGGCGATTCCAATAGCACCAGACATGGCCCAAGCGCCACCTATCGGAGTGCCTACAATAGTTGTACCAGCCCCAATCAGAATTGCACCAGCAGTTTCGATAGCGAAGTCTGTAGTACAATCCGACATCGCATTTACGTAGCTATTGCAGCATTTATTACCGTTGCACCCACCACGTTGTGCTGTAAAGGCTCGCTTTCCCGCAATCTGCTTATTTGCACTGCCAATGATTTCACCAATTTGTCGCGGTGTTGCATTTTTTATACTTGGGTACTTTATTTTGACTCTGCTTAGCAGAACTTGCTTACTTTTTAATAAATCCAAGACACGTTTAGCATCCACTTCTCCCATGAATGTTTGAAGATATGAATATAGCTTGTTTTCCGACGCAGCTATGTCATCGATTTGTTTCTGCGTAAGGGTTACAATTTGGGAATTTGAATTTTCTAGCCGAGATTGTACGGTGATTGCTACAAGTTCTCTGTCTATCATAAAAACTGAAAGAAAATCTTGGTCGGTGGCTAACTCAGCTTTCAGTTTCGCAATTTGTTCAATCGTAAGCAATTCATTTGTGAGAGATTTATCCAAAGAATCGTCTTTCTTGCAAGAGAATAAAGTTGCAAGGAGAGCAACGAAAAACAACTTTCTCATACTTTTTTGATTTGGACTTTATAAAGTGTTAAGCATTGAATTTAATGCACATGCTGCTTTTTTCAATTCCTACTGTTGATCTTGTAGCCGCCACAGGACTTGCATTGTGACACAAAGTTTTCGACCGCACCAAGACTGTTTGTAGTAGCCGCCCCCACAAAACTTCCATACTGTTAGGGCAAATATCAAAACCTATTTGTATTGAATCCAATTATTAGAACCTACTTGTTTGGAGGATGTCTCCTGTTTGCAGTTTTTGTTAGGAGTATACCTCCTTTAAACCTATGGAAACACTTAGGTTGCTGTTTGTAATTTGACAAAGGTCAAAAAGTGAAGACTGATTTCCTACTCTAACTCGTTAATTGTAAGAGCTCCCTTATTTTCATGTTAGGGCATTGAGATCTTTATACACTTGATGTGGCCTGAAACCTTGAACAATGTACGATAAGAAGATTTTGGAAAAAGCCATTGGTAGTACCATGCGGCGTATCCGAATGGAACATCAATTGAAACGGGACTTTGTAGCTACGAAAATGGGCATTTCCATAGTACTATATGCAAAGCTTGAGCAGGGCGCAGTTTCAATCAAATTTTCACACGTACTGCATTTCTGCGATATAATCGGCGTTGACTGTCAATATTTTCAACATAGCTTGGATGCCTGAAACAAGCTGCTGATTTTTTCAATATTCACCGCAGCGCTAGATTGTTTTGGATGCGAAAACGCGTTGGCAAAAAAGTTTTAAGCACGGCAATTAGTAATCATCAATTTTTCATTTATGCCGGCACCTCCACCGGCCGCACCGCTTCTACCAGCCATACAAACTCCTTCACAAACAGGTCGATCTGCTTTTGAAAGCTGTCGTCGAGCAGGCTGCCATCGGGGGCAAACTTTTTATCGACAAAAGGCGTGACGAGCATGTAGGGGCACAAAATGCCAAACAAGGCGCCTACCAGCAATTGCATTTGCTGGGTGGCCCGCATACCGCCCATGCCGCCCGGCGAGGCTGTTACAATGCCAAAAGCTTTGTGGTGCTGCTTGGGGAAGTAGTCCAGCAGGTTTTTCATGGCCGGCGTGTAGCTGCCATTGTACTCGGGGCTTACCAGTATAAACGCATCGGCGGCAAACATGCGGGCCGACAGCGGTTTGAACTCGTCTGGCGTTTGCTCAACTGAGCTAAACACCTGCTGCAGCGGGGGCAGGGGCCAGTCGCGTACATCAATGATATCGACCTGATGGCTGGTATGTGTTTGTAGGTAGTTCTTCAAGAAAAGGGCGAGGCGGTAGGTCACGCTTTCCTGGCGGGGGCTGCCGGCTATTATTTCGATGTTCATATTGCTTCCTGTGAAGATGATTTATATAATAACAGATGAAATCTCAATTGGGTTGGACAGGGTTTTGTGCACGGGGCATTTATCGCCAATGGCCAGCAGGCGCTGTGCCTGCTCGGCGGTGAGGGGGCCGGTAAAGCGGACCTTTTTTTCGAATCGGGTTCCCTGTTCGTTTCTTTCGAGGGTTACGGTCAGATCAATGCGTTCTACCGGCCATTGCTTTCTGTCGGCATACATACGCATGGTAATGATGGCACAACTGGCCAACGCACCTGCCAGCCATTCATCGGGGGCGAAAGCGGTATCGGTGCCGCCTACATCTTCCGGTTCATC
>CANHEC010000156.1 GCA_947459455.1 Chitinophagaceae bacterium | reverse complement strand
TGCTGGTGCGGCTGTAGATGTCGAAGCTGATGCCCAGTTTTTCGAAGCTGTCTTTGATGATGGCGTGGTACTTGTCCACCACATCCTGCGGCGTGATGCCCTCCTTCATGGCACGAATGGTGATGGGCACCCCATGCTCATCGCTGCCACCTATGAATTTGATATCGTTTTTGCGGGCCCGTTCCCAGCGTACATATATATCGGCCGGCAGGTAGCAGCCCGCCAGGTGGCCCACATGCACGGGGCCGTTGGCGTAGGGCAGCGCTGCCGTTACCAGTATGCGTTTATACTCTTTCATATCTCTTGCTCCTTCGTAAAAAAATCCGGCCATCGGGGCCGGAGGCGCAAAGATAAGCGTTCACAGTCGGGAGTCCGTAGTCGGTAGTCCGGAGACTGGAGTAATCGTAATGCCGACGCAGGAGTCATCTTCTCAATCGAATATGGTTTTAGCTCCTCTCCCTGCAGGGAGAGGCGGGGGTGAGGCTGGGGCTCTCATCTCCATCGCATGGGTCAGCAGCAGTTCGGTCCCCTCTATGCTCCGCTGCGCTGCGGCCCCGGCCTTTAGCGGCGGGGCTGGCCTCGTTCCTCGGCCACATGCCGGGCACCGCAGCCCTTCGGCACCGATAGCTATTTTCGGCAGCCGGGCTCCGAACATTTCGTTATGGCTGGCGTAACTCCATCATGCCAAAAAGGAAAGGAGTCAACTCATCGTCCTATTTTGGCTGACCATCCGTTCTTGTACAAAACACAACATTTGCATCAGCTATGGAAGCTAGAAAAACAATTATCAGCCGGGCATTGTACGTTTTCTCCCTGCTTGTTCTGCTGTTTGGTTCGCAGTGGGCTGAGGCCCAGCCTACCCATCCCTGCATGAACCGCTCCGGCATTTACCCCCGCCCCGAGCCGAAGTATGCTGGCAAGCTGGCCCGCAACTTTTCCATTTTTGACGGCGAACTGGCTAAGCACCCGCAGGTGCAAACGCCGGCTTTTCATAGCATGGTGCACGGCCAAACCGTGCAGCAGCTGCAGCAGCTCATGCGCAGCAACAAGCTAACTTCCGTCGAGCTGATTTTGTACTACGTACATCGCATCAAGCAATACGATGAAGGCCTGCTCAACAGTATCATCGAGCTCAACCCCGATGCACTCAGCATTGCCAAAAAGCTGGATGCCCAACGCAAAACCAAAAAGGCCCAAGGCTTCATGCACGGCATACCGGTGCTGCTGAAAGACAATATTGCCACGGCCGACAACATGCACACCAGCGCCGGCACGGCCGCCCTCAAAGCATGGAAGCCCTCAAAAGATGCAGCACTCGTGCAGCAATTGCGCCGGCAGGGTGCCATCATTTTTGGCAAGGCCAACATGAGCGAATGGGCCAACTACATGGACCCCTGCATGCCCAGCGGCTTCAGCACCAATGGTGGCCAAACCCGCAACCCGTATGGCGCCTACGATACCTGGGGCAGCAGCAGTGGCAGTGCCGTAGCTGTGGCCGCCGACCTGGTGACGGTGAGCATTGGCAGTGAGACGCAGGGTTCCATCATCATGCCGGCGGGCATCAACAGCATCGTGGGCCTCAAGCCCAGCATGGGCCTCATCAGTGGCGAGGGTGTGGTGCCCCTCATGCTGTTTCAGGATGTAGCCGGCCCCATGGGCCGCACGGTGGAAGATGTGGCCGTGCTGCTGACGGCACTGGCTGCCAACAACGATCTGAGCCGTAACTATGCCGAAGTGGTAAGCGACCCCACGGTTTGGAAGGTAGGACTGCCCGACTACAGTGCTGCGGTAATTGATAGCCTGCTGCGCCGGCAGCCCGCCGGTACCGACTCGGCTATGCGGGCCCGTAGCAAGGCTTTTTTCGAGGGCGAGCAAGCGAAGATTCAGCTGCAAAAGGCTGAATTGGAGAAAGCCGGTTTGCAGGTAGTTCCCATGGCCGCTTACGATTTACCCAATGGGCTGAATGTGGGGCCGCTGTTGCAGCACGGCTTCAAGCGTGACCTGAATGCATTTTTGAAAAACCTGGGCAAGGAAGCGCCGTTTCAATCGCTGGCAGATATCATTGCCTGGAACAAGGCCGACAGCATCAACCGGGCGCCTTATGGCATGGGCCATCTCACCACTGCGCAAAACAACAACATGAGCAATGCCGCCTATGATAGTGCCACCGCTGACCATCTCAAGCGGGCTCGTGCTGCTATCGACGGCTTGCTGACCAAATACGGCGTACACGCCATCGCTTCTTCGCTGTCGCAGATCTACGCCCCGGCGGGCTACCCGGCGCTGGCAGTGCCATCGGGCTATGCGGCCAATGGTCAGCCCAACTGGCTGGTGCTGGTCAGCGGCAAATTCATGGAGTACGAACTGTTAGGGGTGGGCTATCGGTACCAGCAGGCCACCAAAGCCCGCAAGGATCCGGACCTGGAGAAGACGATCAGCTCCTTGAAATAGACGGATGATTGCCACGCATGCAGCTATTGATTCCGTAAAAAAGAGGGGCACGATTTTTTGTCGTGCCTCTTTTCTTGCGATAGTATTTCCGTCTTTTAAATCAGCATGCCTGCATCAGCTATCCTCAAATGGGTATAACCGGCTCCTGCTGGCTCAGGCAATGAAAACTGCCAAGGCCCCAGATGATTTCGGTAGAGTCGATACCTAGCACTTCACGCTCGGGGTGTGCCTGCTGAATGATTTGCAGAGCCTTGTCATCCCTGGTGCAGCGGAAGGTGGGTACAATCACATATTTGTTCGTCAGCAGGTAGTTGGCATAGCTGGCGGGCAGGCGCTGCTCCTCCCAAATCACGGGGTCGGGCATCGGTAGTTCTATAATGTTCAGCTGCTTGCCATTCAGCAGGCGCATGCTTTTCAGTTGCTGCAGGTTGTGCTGCAGCAGGGCATGGTTTTCGTCTGCCTTGTTTTCTTCTATCACGGTGATGACGGTGTCGGCGTTGACAAAGCGAACGGTGTCATCAATGTGCCCGTCGGTGTCGTCGCCTACAATGCCTTCATCTACCCATAGTACTTGTTCCTGCCCATAATAGTCGCACAGGTACTGTTCTATCTGTGCCTGGTTCAGGTGGGGGTTGCGGTTTTCATTCAGCAGGCAGGCGGTCGAGGTGAGGATGGTGCCGGCGCCGTTGAATTCTACCGATCCGCCTTCCATCACGATGCCGGGATGAAATACCTTGTAGCCATAATGTTTGCCAATCAAAGTCGGGATGACATCATCCAGATCGTACGGCGGGTACTTGCCGCCCCATGCATTGTAGCCCCAGTCTACAATGGCTTTTTTCTTTTCTGTTTTGTGCAGTAAAAATGCCGGCCCATGGTCGCGGCACCACGCATCGTTGGTGGGGTGAAAGAAAAATTCCACCTGGCTCATGTCGACGCCTGCCTGCAGCAAATGCCCGCTGGCAAAGCCTTTCATGGCTTCATTCGCCACATTAATCCGCACCTTTTCGCTTTGCGCCAGGTATTTTACAAACTGGCTGTAGTACGGAAAGATGGCATGAATCTTATCGGGCCAGCTGGCTTCTTTATGTGGCCAGCTCAGCCACGTGGCTTCGTGGGGCGCAAATTCGGCGGGGAAATAGTAGCCGAGTTCTTTTGGCGTTGCTTGCATGAAATAAATTTTATGGGACGCAGATTTTAGCGATGAAAACAGATGTCCGCAGATCAAAAAATCCGTGTTGATCGGTTTGAATCTGCGTTATCCGTGTCCTAATCATCCCTCATCAATATACCGCTTCGTAATCGGCTGGTAGCTGTCGATGCGGCGGTCACGCATAAAGGGCCAGTGGGTGCGGTATCGGTCGGTTTTTTGCAGGTCCAGGCTTACTACCACTGTTTCTTCGTCGGTGTGGCTGGCTTTGTACAGCAGGCTGCCAAACGGATTGCTCACAAAGGAACCACCCCAAAACTGCATGGCGCCATCTTGCTCCAGGCCGGTGCGGTTCACGCTTACCACATGTACGCCGTTGGCCACGGCATGGCTGCGCTGAATGGTTTGCCAGGCATTGTACTGCTCTTCGTTGGTAGCAGCATCTTGCGAGGTGGCCCAGCCAATAGCCGTGGGGTAAAATAATATTTCGGCACCCATCAGGCTGGTAATGCGGGCCGCCTCGGGGTACCATTGGTCCCAGCAGATGAGCACGCCAAACGTGGCATACTTTGTTTTCCAAACCTTATAGCCAAGGTCGCCGGGGGTGAAGTAAAACTTCTCGTAGTAAGCCGGGTCGTCGGGGATGTGCATTTTCCGATACTTGCCCAGGTAGCTGCCGTCGGCATCAATCACCGCAGTGGTATTGTGGTACAGCCCCTGCGCCCGTTTTTCAAACAGGCTGGCAATAATGACCACCTGCAGCTCGGCCGCCACCTTTTGCAATGCATCGGTGCTGGGGCCGGGGATGGGCTCGGCCAGTTCGAAATTGCTGTAGTCTTCCACATCGCAGAAGTAAAGGCTGGTAAACAACTCTTGCAAACACACAATTTGAGCGCCTTTGGCCGCGGCTACCCGCACCTGGGCAATGGCTTTGTCGAGGTTGGCTTGCTTATCGGCCGTGCAGGTCATTTGCACCAGGCCCACTTGTACTTGGCTCATAATGCTGGCATTTTCAGATGAACCGGCCCCGGAGGACCGAAGGGGCGCAAAACTACCCATTGGGCGCCGATTGGCCGAATTGTTAAAATAATATAACGCCTGCGCCAACCAACAGCCTGCCTGCCTCGTTGCCGTCTAATGCTGCGTATGATCCAGTTATTGAGGGCCGCTTTGCTGTCGGCAGTGTTGTTTTTGCCTGTTGCTGCTGTCGCTCAGTCGGTAGCTGTGCGGGGTAGCATCCGCGATGCCGATACGGCCCGGGCCCTGGCCAAAGCCTCGGTAAGGCTGGCCCAATGGCCCGATACCAGCAAGCAAACCTTTGCCACCGCCGACGAGCGGGGCCGTTTTGCGTTCAATGCGGTGCGCCCCGGCGCCTACCTGCTGCTGCTCAGCTATACCGGCTACCAGCCGCAGCGCCGCCGTATTGAGGTAAAAAATACCGATCTTGACCTGGGTGAACTGCTGCTGGTAAAGCAAGACAAAACCCTGAACGATGTGACCGTAGTGGGCCGCATACCACCCGCCCGCCAAAAAGGCGATACCACCGAGTTCAATGCCGGGGCGCTGAAAGTGAACCCCGATGCCACCACCGAAGACATTTTGCGCAAGGCGCCGGGCATTACCGTAGAAAACGGACAGGTAACGGCCCAGGGCGAACAGGTGCGGCGCATTACCATTGATGGGCGCCAGTACTTTGGCGACGATGCGGTAGCGGCGCTGCGCAACCTGCCGGCTGAAGTCATCGACAAAGTGCAGGTGTTTGACCGCCTGAGCGATCAGGCGCAGCTCACCGGCTTCGACGACGGACAGGGTTTCAAGGCTATTAATATTGTGACCAAGGCCAATATGCGCAATGGCCAGTTTGGCCGTGTGTACGGCGGCTATGGTACCGACCAGCGCTATGCAGCCGGCGGTAGTGTCAACTTCTTCAAAAAAGATACCCGCATCAACCTGATAGGCCTGTTTAATAACGTGAACCAGCAAAACTTTTCGGGCGAAGACCTGCTGGGTGTGAATGGCCAGGCCAATAACCGCGGCGGCGGTGGTGGTCGCGGCGGCTTTCAGGGTGGTGGTGGCCGGCCCGGTGGTGGTGGTTTTCAGCGGCCGGGTGGCGGCGGCGGCTTTTTTGTGGGCCAGCAGCCAGGCATTGCCCAAACCAATGCGCTGGGCATCAACTACAGCGACCTGTGGCTGAAAAAGAAAATGGAAGTGTCGGGCAGTTATTTTTTCAATAACAGCACTACCACGGCGGTGAGCCAAACCAACCGCGAACTGTTTTTGCCCGGCGATACCAGCCAGCTGTACAGCGAAACCAACAGCAGTCGTACCGATAACTCGAACCACCGTTTCACTTTCAGGGCCGAGTATAAAATAGATAGCAACAACACGCTGATCATTGCACCCAACCTCAGCTTTCAGCAAAATGAAAGC
>CANHEC010000155.1 GCA_947459455.1 Chitinophagaceae bacterium | reverse complement strand
TATCAGCACCCGCAGTGGCTGTAGCATGGTTGGCTGTGCCGGCAGCTTGGTAGCCACGCTAAATACCCATAGCAGGCATGCTGCCGCCGGAAGCAGCAGCCAACGCTTCCAATAAGCCTTTGTTGTTGATTGCTTCATCATCATTTTTATTCTTGCTTTTAGCGGTGATTGAAAGAAAGCATGTGAAGTGGCTACCGGCGCTGTACCCCATCCGCCATGCACCAGTAGTGCAGCATATTGGTACTTATCTATGTGCCGTGTGGCAGCAGCATCAGCTTCATATTCGTGTACCATGCGTAGTTCCCGTTGCGTCAGCCACCATACAGGGTTCCACCACCCCACCGCACGTACCAGCAGGCTTAGATACACATCGACTGCATGAGCCTGCTGCAAATGAGCTGCCTCGTGCAGCAGTACCGCTTGCCGGGCTTCGGGCTGTTGCCAAATACCACTTGGCATATACACGGCCCGCCGCCACGAAAACGGTGTGCCTATTGCTTCGCTAACCCAAATGACGCAGCCTTGCTGCGTGTATTGAATGCTATGCCGGCGAAGCTGCTGCAACAGCCGCCAGCCAAGTATATGCCGCACCGCCAGCCACACCGTGGGTATCCATGCCAGCCACCATACACTCAGCCTACCATGCCATGCACCATCATGGCCTTCAGTTGCTGTTATGTTTGCATCGTCCCACCATTGGCCAGGGGCTACAGGCAGGTTATCCCACACCAATGGCAAGTCTGCGGCAGCGCCTACCGGCAAGGGTAGCCGCACCAAAGGAAAAAGCCACGGCAGGCAAAGCACCGCCAGTAGCAACCATCGGTTGAAACGATGCTGAGCCGTGCGCCGGTACAGCAGCCAATAGCAACCAAACAACACGGCGCTGACAGCCAGCGCCTCGATCATATAGGCAACAGAAAAATAGGCTTGTGTCATGGCTGTTGCTTTTTCAGTTCATTCAGCAATTCCTCCAATTCCTGCACTGTAATACGCTTGTCCTGCGCAAAAAATGATACCATCTCGCCAATGGAACCTTTGAAATAATTATTGATCAGCTTATTGGCGCTTTGCTTGCCGTACTGTTCCTTACTGATAGTGGGCTTATACAGATGATTGCGCCCGATTGCTTCAATTTGTACAAACCCTTTGTGATGCAGGGTCTTCAGGATGGTAGCTACTGTGTTTTGGTGCGGTCCATTGTTGCCAAACGAATCTACCAATGGCCGCAAAAAGCTGGGGCCCAGTGCCCAAAGCTGCTGCATGATATCTTCCTCCGCCCGGGTCAATTGTTTTTCCATAAACCAAATCTATAGTTTATAAACTATAAATATAGTTTTTTATTGTCCGAGTCTTCTATTTCTTTTTCAGAAAGTGGAAATGTCTTCTATTGGGAGCGCCTACCACCCCATCCGCTCACGCAGGCTGGTAATGTGTGCCACGTGGTGACGGCCATGCCACGCATACAGGCCCAGCAGGTACCAAAGCGTATGCTGCTGCCCGGTAGCCGAGTGCACATAGGTGCGCTGCCAGGCTTCGTCGGGCTGGTTGAGCAGCAGGGTGTACATGCGCTGGTGCAGGGCATGCAGTATCGTCAGTGCGTTGTTAAACGGCAAGTCGGTATCGGCCAGCAGTACCCAGGCATTTTCGTCGTATGCCTTGATGGTAGGGTTGTCTTCTGTCAGCGTCAGCTTCATGCGGCAAAAGCTGTTGATATGGCTATCGCACACATGATGCACTACCTGGTGTACGGTCCAGCCACCCTCGCGGTAGGGCGTGTGCAATTGTGCTGCATCCAGGTTTTCTACCGCCGCCTCCAGCATGGCTGGCAGCTGCGCAATATCAATGAGCCAGCGTCGCTTTTGCTCAGGCGAAAATGGCTGTGGTTCGTAAGTACCGATGGGAAAGCGGAGATCGGAAGACATGTTGGAATTGAGATTTAGATTTAGATTTCGATTAGAGATTTAGATGAGGCGGCAGTGGCAATTTAGCTGCAGCGTACCATTTAAAGTGGCTGTATCCACCTGATTACTCAACCTGTTCCTTGCATGCACGCCATTTACAAAGAAAGAACCTATCACATTTGAAACTTTCAACTCCGACGGTATTCAGCACCGATTGCGAAACGTTAGTCCTTTTATGGCTGACTTATTCAGCTAATCCATTAGCCCGGTCAGTGCGCCTGACAGAACGCAATACTCGTTGATGAGTTCAGTGGCTTTCTTTTCAGAAAAAGAGCCAAGATCAATCCCTCGGAACGATTGCGACCGAACCTCTCCCACCGAACCTTTTGCTATCGAAAGAAAATTGGTAAACTCTACGTTTCCTCCTCTTTCGAAACCTTCAGCGATGTTGTCCAACACTGATCCCGCACTGCCGAAAGTCTGATCACGAAAACGAAAGTCTTTATTAGCGATCGACTCACGTACCATTTGCACTACCTGCTGAAAGTAGCCGCTGGCTTGCTGCCATACTGGTAGCTCGTGAAAATGTGTGTAGGTAGCCATTCAATCATTTTGCTTCTCCAAAATAGCCCATCCCCACCAAAAAAGAAGTGGCCGACTTTTTGCAAGCCGGCCACTCCATCATCAGAATCAAAATCCGAATCTCAAATTTCTTACTGCTGCCCACCGACAATTTCGAGCAGCTCAACTTCGAATAGCAACAGCGAGCCGCCGGGGATGGTGGGAGGCATGCCCTGCATACCATAACCCAGCTGGTAAGGAATATAAAATTTGAAAACTGAGCCAACCGGCATCAGCTGCACGCCTTCTGTCCAGCCCGGAATAACACCGTTGAGTGGAAACTGCGCAGGCTCGCCGCGGTCGCGGCTGCTGTCGAACTTGGTACCATTGAGCAAGGTGCCCACGTAGTGCACCTTCACCGTATTGGTGTCCTTCGGCATCGGTCCGGTGCCCAGCTTTACCACTTCGTACTGCAGCCCGCTGGCGGTGGTTTTTACTTCGGGGCGCTTTTTGTTTTCTGCCAAAAAATTATTGCACTCATCAATGGTGGGCTGCACTTTTTTCATAGCAGCCTCTTGGAGCTTCTGCCGCAGGGTTTGTTCTGCCATACCTTGGTTCATTATTAGTTCTTTCCCTTCTATTACGTGCCGAAAGCCTTCTTGCAGGGCGGCGTAGTTCAGCTTGTCGATACCCTGCTGTTTAAAAAAACTGCCATCGAGTACGCCCAGGGCGTAGCTGAGGCTGTCGAGGCTGTTTTTCAGTACAAACGCAGGTTTGGCAGCTGGCTTCGGTGCGGGCTTCGCCGCAGGCTTAGCAGCCGGCTTGGGTGCTGGTTTGGGCTGGGCCATGGCGCTGGTGCTTACCACCAAGGCAGCGGCCGCCGATACAATCAAATACTTGGTCATAGGTATTGCTTAAATAATTGGTTTAGTCTTCGCGAAAGGCATGGCCTGTCAGCTGGATGAACACATCTTCGAGGTTGGCCTTCTTTACTTCCCGCACCCGCTCAAAACCGGTAGCCACCAGCTGGTCGATGAGCTGATCGGGCGAATCAATAGCGATGATATTGCCATTGTCCATAATTGCTACCCGATCGCACAGCACTTCGGCCTCATCCATGTAATGGGTGGTAATGATGACTGTAGTGCCCTGGCTGCGGATATTCTTCACCAGCTGCCACAGGTTGCGCCGGGCCTGCGGATCGAGGCCCGTAGTGGGTTCATCCAAAAAAATGATGCGAGGCTGATTAATAAGCGTGGTAGCAATGCTGAAACGCTGCTTTTGGCCGCCGCTCAGCTCTTTGTACTTGGCTTTGGCCTTGTCTTGCAGGTTTACTTTTTGCAGCAGTTCGCGGCCATCCACCTGGCGGTTGTACAGGCCGGCAAACATTTCTACGAGCTCGAGCAAATTAAGGCCGGGGTAAAACCCGCTGGTTTGCAGCTGCACCCCGATGATCTTTTTGATTTCGTCGGGCTGCCTGTCTAAATCAAAGCCGGCAATGATCACCTGCCCGCTGGTTTTGGGGCGCAGGGTTTCCATGATCTCGAGGGTAGTGCTCTTGCCGGCGCCATTGGGGCCCAGCAGGCCAAATATCTCTCCCTCCTGCACATCAAATGAAATGCCCTTGACCGCCTCGAAAGCGCCGTATGACTTGCGCAGCTTACTGACTGAAATAATGGTACTCATGAAATAGATGCTGGCAGGCTGGCGCTACCGGGGCCATGGCTGCCTTGCCGCCGCAAAATAGGCAAGTAACACGTAGGAATGACAAAACCGGGGGTCGGTTGATTGGTTAATTCGGGGATTGGTTGATGAAGGGATTAGTTGATTGGGAATTGGGGATCAGGGATTGGTTACCGGGGCTCGCCTTAACCTCAACCTGGCCCTCGACCTCAACCTCAACCTTGACCTCCACCTCGACCTTATCCTTAACCTCGACCTTAACCTCATCATCCCCTCGCCCTCACCCCTCCGCCCTGATGCACTGCATCAGCTCGTCCATCATGCCGCAGCTGCCAATGAACAGGGGCATTCGCTGGTGCAGCGTCACGGGCTTGATATCGAGAATGGGGATGCTGCCATTGGTAGCAATGCCACCGGCCAGGTGTACGATGAAAGCCAGCGGATTGCACTCGTACAGCAGGCGCAGCTTACCCTGTGGCCTATCGGTAGTACCGGGGTACATAAAAATGCCGCCCTTGATAAGATTGCGATGAATATCGGCCACCATGCTGCCAATGTAGCGTTCGGTGTAGGGGCCGCCCTCGGCCGTGGTCTTGGTTTCGCAGCGCTTGAGGTAGGCCTGTACGCCCGGGCTGTACTTGCCAAAATTGCCGTAGTTGGCGCTGTAAAAACGACCGTGTGGGGGGCACTTCATGTTGGGGTGGCTGAGGCAAAACTCGCCCACGCTGGGATCGAGCGTAAAGCCATTGACCCCGCGGCGGGTGGCATACACCAGCATGGTGCTACTACCATAAATGACGTAGCCGGCGGCCACCATGCGGTGCCCGGGCTGCAAAAAATCGTCGAGCGTAACGGGCTGCCCCAGCGGCGAAATGCGCTTGAAAATGGAAAAAATGGTACCGATACTCACATTCACATCAATATTGCCGCTGCCGTCCAGCGGATCCATCAGCAGCACATACTTGCTGTTGTTGCTGATGGGATCATCAAACACCACGATATCATCATTTTCCTCGCTGCCTACGCCGGCGCAGTAAATGCTGTGGTTCAGCAAATCGATCAGTGCCTTGTTGGCAAAATCGTCGAGCTTCTGTACTTCTTCGCCCTGCACATTTTCGGTACCAAGGGCACCCAAAATATCTACCAGTCCGGCACGGTTTACCTCGGCATTGATGCGCTTGCAGGCGAGGCCGATGCTGCGCAGCAGACCGCTCAGTTCGCCGGTGGCCTGGGGAAAGTTTCGGAGTTCCTGGATGGTAAATTCATCCAGCGTCATCAGTTTTCGCGACTGGTTCATAGCAAGCAAGCAATTAGTGCCGCAAAGTAAAGACAAAAGCCTGCCCCCTACCCGACACCCGACAGCAAAAAGAGGGCGCCGGCGGCTTACATTTGCGCCACACTGGCTGTGTATGTTTCACACGGTCCATCTTCCATCTTCCTATTTTTTTAGCCGGTATGCAGGTACATAAGTTTGGGGGCGCCAGCCTGAGCACAGTAGAAAGAATACAAAGCGCAGCAGCGCTGATAAAAAGCGAAATACAACAACCTGCCCTGGTAGTGATAAGCGCCATGGGCAAAACCACCAATGCGCTGGAGAAAGTAGCCGAAGCTTTTTTCGACGGCCGGCAGGAAGATGCGCTGCGCTTGTTTGAGCAAGTGAAGCAACAACACCTGACCACTGCCAAATACCTGCTGGTGCTGCACTACCTGCCTTGTCAGGAGCAGTTGCAAAACTTTTTTACAGAAGCCGAATGGCTGCTGCACGATAAACCGGTGCGGGAGTACGACTACTACTACGACCAACTGGTGTGCATAGGCGAACTGCTGAGCACCACCATTGTAAGCTACTACCTGCTGGAAACGGGCGTGCAAAACAGCTGGCTGGATGTG
>CANHEC010000154.1 GCA_947459455.1 Chitinophagaceae bacterium | reverse complement strand
TACCGACACTGCAAAAGCTGCTACTGCCTTACCCGCAGCCGATACCGCCGCTGCCAAGCCAGCACACGATAGCACTGGTGCTGCCCACTAATGGCTTTTCACGGGCATCATGCCCCTGTTAAATACATTTAAAAAAATCCCGGCCTGCTACCTGCAGAAAGCCGGGATTTTTTTGTGCTGGCTACAGTAGCTGCCGCCAGTTATCGCTTCTCTATTCGGTTGTAAAAGCCGCCAAAATTGGCCAGCCGTACGCCCTCTTCTTTGTAGAACTCGCCGGGGAAGCCCAGATCGATCTGGCTGGCAGCATCGAGGCGCTGTAGTGCACTGGCAGGCAGCTGCAGGCCAATCACCCCCAGATTATCCTGCACCTGGCTCAGCTTGGTAGCCCCTACAATGGGGATGCTGCTAAAGCCCTGCTGCATGGTCCAGGCCAGGGCTACCTGCCCGGGGCTGGCACCCAGCTCATCGGCGATGGCCATCACCTCTTTGGTAATGCGCACGGCGTCGTCGTTCAGGCGCTTGCTCCCTTCTTTGATGCGGCCCGGATCGTTGCGCAGGTATTTGCCCGTGAGGGCTCCACCCGCCAGCGGCGCCCAGGGCGTAAGCGTAAGGCCAAAATGCTGCGCCATGGGGATCAGGTCGCGTTCGGGGGTGCGCTGCAGCAGGCTGTACTCTACCTGCAGGGCTACAAATCGGCTCCAGCCCATCAGCTCGGCCATGGTTTGGCCCTTGGCCACCATCCAGGCGGGGGTATCGCTTATGGCAATGTAGGTGACCTTGCCCTGCCGTACCAGATCATCGAGGCCACGCAGCACCTCATCCATGGGCGTCAGCCAGTCCCAAATGTGCAGGTACAGTACATCAATGAAATCGGTATTCAAGCGGCGCAGGCTTTGCTCCACGCTGCGCATCATGTTTTTGCGATTGTTGCCGCTGGCGTTGGGGTTGGTCTGGTTATCGTACAGGCTGTACTTGGTAGCCAGCACCCAATAGTCGCGGTCGCATTGGTTGATGAAGGCGCCTGTTATCTGTTCGCTTTGGCCATCCTGGTAGCGGTTGGCAGTATCCAGAAAGTTGCCGCCTGCCTGCGCAAAAGCTTCCAGTATTTCAAAGCTGGCGGCCTGATTGATACCCCAGGGAGTGGCGGTGCCAAAGCCCATGGTGCCCAGGCACAGCTCACTTACTTTCAGGCCACTACGGCCTAGGAGTTTGTATTGCATCAGTCAAAGTTCGAAAGTTCGAGTGTTCAAGCGTTCGAAAGTTCAAGAGTTCACAAGTTCAAGAGTTGGTGTTGGCGGTTTGTTTAGTTTGAAGATGCGGAAAGGCTTCTGATTTGGCTTGGTGTTTGAATCTGGTTGCCAATAAGAGTTCCAATCCAGTCTTTACTGCCTTTCTACTGCGCCACGCCAGCTACAGACCCGTGCCACTTTTTACCCAATTGACTAATCCCCAATTAACCAATCAACTAATCCCCGATTCCCCTCTACCACGGCAGTTCCTGCCCCAGGTGAATGTATTTGCCGTTTGGCGCATCGGGTCCAGCCAGCTGCACGGTGGTTTTGGCGCCGTCTACCACGTTCATGGGGGCGGCGTCGCTGCCCATGTCGGTTTTTACCCAGCCGGGGTGGGCGGCATTTACACGAATGGTGGTGTGGGCCAGCGCATGTGCCAGGTGCACGGTGTAGGCATTCAGGGCCGTTTTGCTGGCGTTGTAGGCAAATAGCTTACTACTGTATATGGGCGATTGTGGATCGGCATGCAGCGTGAGCGAACCGAGGATGCTGCTGAGATTGATGATGCGGCCGGCCTCGCTTTTTTTGATTAAGGGCAGCAGCGTGTTGGTAAGATGTACGATGGCGAAGAAATTGGTGT
The DNA here is from genome assembly GCA_947459455.1 of Chitinophagaceae bacterium. Lineage (GTDB taxonomy): Bacteria > Bacteroidota > Bacteroidia > Chitinophagales > Chitinophagaceae > Phnomibacter. The sequence goes on along the minus strand of CANHEC010000154.1, from coordinate 4,198 downwards.
CGAACGTTTGGCGCAGCACCGTTTCGTTGATATTGGTAGCGGTATTGTCGTCCCAGTTATCGCTTTCTATTTGTATGCCGGCATTATTCACCAGAATATCCAGTCGGCCATACTGTTGGTCGATGAGGTCGAAGGCGGCTTGCACCTGGGCGGGGTTGTTCACATCCAGCGGCAGGTATGCTACCGGCAGGCCCGCTGCTGCCAGTTCTGCTGCAGCCTGACGGCCCAATTGTTCATTACGGGCACCCATCAATACCTGTGTTCCTTGTGCGGCCAGTTGGCGGGCGGTTTCCAAGCCGATGCCTTTGTTGGCGCCGGTTACTAATGCAACTGTCATGATTGCTGATTTTAGGGGGTGAGCATAAAAAAACATATAGAAAGGCCGGCGGTTCGGAGCAGTTGCCCCCAACCGCCGGGTAGGCTGTTTAGCCCTGTTGGTAGGCGGCTGCCCAGGCTTGCGCAAATGCTGCCAGGGTTACTTTGCCACGGGTGGGGGTGTGCTGCCAGTAGTCGGCTTGTATCAGTCCTTGCCGCAGGCTTTTGCCCAGTTGGGTGTAGCCTTGTGCTATGGTAGCGGGCAGGCCCATTCCCAGCATGGCTTGTTCGGTTTGCTCGTCGGAAAATGCTACCCAGGGAGCAGGCTTGCCCACTGCCTGGCTCAGCACCTCGGCTATCTCGGCCGTCGTGTGTTCGCTGCTGCTGATGTACTGTACTCGCTTGCCGCTAAACGACAGATCGAGCAGGGTAGCAGCGGCTACGTCGGCAATATCGTTGGTATCTACCAGCACCATTTTTTCATCGCTGCCGCCAAAATTGCCACCCAGGATGCCGGCGTTTTTCAGCAGCGGAATCATGCTGAACAGGTTGTAATAGAAGTAGGAAGGGCGCAGGTATACTGCATCAATGTCGGTTTCGGCATCCAGCAGTGTTTCCAGATAGGCCACGCCGTCTATGGGGCCGGCGCCGCGGCGCATGTGGGCGCCGATGCTGCTCAGCACCACTACTTTCTTTATCTGGTGGGCCTTTACGGCATTTACATACAGCTGCGCTATCTGCTGCTGCCACTTGTACCAGTCTTGTACATCCCATTTGGGCGGTATCATCAGGTACACGGCGTCGGCGCCGGCCAATGCTTTGGTGACAAAGGTTTCGTCTTCTACCGAGCCGATGGCGGCGGTAGCGCCCAGGCTGGTAAGGGGTGCCAGGTTGGCCTCGCTGCGGCCCAATACGGTAACGGTGTGCCCGGCAGCCAGCAGCTGCTGCACCAGGGGTTTGCTAATGTGGCCTGCGCCACCGGTGATTGCGTAATGCATGGTGAATGTGCGTTTGTTTGGTTTGGTAATGAAGAATTAATATTTGTATATACAAATGTTGACTGAAAAAAAACTACAGCACCAGTTTGTCGGTCACTTCGCAAATGCTCTTGACCAAATGTTCGCTCTCTTCTTTGCCCAGCATTTGCGAGTAGCGCTGGTAAAAACTGGCCACACAGCTTTGCAGTAGTGGCAGCATGTCTTTGCCCTTGGGCGTGGGGTATACATTGGTCACCTTGCCTTCGGCAGTTCGTACCACCAGTTTCTTTTCTTCCAGTTTTTCTATCAGGCGGGTAATGGTACTGGGTGTCAGGTGTAGCTGCTCTACCAGCAGGCTGGGCTGTACGCCGGGTTCTGCTATTACCACCATCAGCAGGTAGCCGTGGCTGGGGCTCAGGCCGGCGGGTTGCCAGCATTCAGTGGCCAGCTTTTCTACTTTGCGGCTCAGCGCACTGCTGGCAAAATAGAGGCATTGTTTATATCGGCTATCGCATGCTTTCATGTGGGGGCACCAGCGGCAACTACCCTTGTGAAGTTCAAAGGTAAAGGGCTTTCATTTGTATGTACAAATAAAATTTGTCAAAAAACTGGAGCCGTTGTTGGCCAATGGGCCAAATTTGTGTTTTGCACCATGAGCAATCCGAATTTGAACAGTGATGCCGGCAACCAAAGTGCGGCCGAGCGGGAGTTTGAAAACGCCATCCGGCCGGCGGCCATCGCCGAGTTCAGCGGTCAGCCGCAGCTGATCGAAAACCTCGTCATTTTCATCAAGGCGGCCAAAATACGGGGCGAGGCGCTGGACCATGTATTGTTTCATGGCCCGCCCGGCCTGGGCAAGACCACGCTGAGCCGCATAGTGGCCAATGAACTGGGCGTGAACATCAAAGAAACCAGCGGCCCGGTGATAGAAAAGCCCGGCGACCTGGCCGGCCTGCTCACCAGCCTCGAGCCGAACGATGTATTGTTCATTGATGAGATTCACCGGCTGAGCACCGTGGTGGAAGAGTACCTGTATGCGGCCATGGAAGACTACCGCATTGATATCATGATCGATAGCGGCCCCAGTGCCCGCAGCATCCAAATCAATCTGAATCCATTTACCCTCATTGGTGCTACTACCCGCAGCGGGTTGCTTACGGCGCCGCTGCTCAGCCGCTTTGGTATCAAAAGCCGGCTGGAGTACTACAATCACCAAACGCTGCAGCGCATTATACTACGGGCAGCGGGTATACTACAGGTACACATCAGCGATGATGCTGCTGCCGAAATAAGCCGCCGCAGCCGTGGTACGCCGCGTATTGCCAATGGCTTGCTGCGCCGGGTGCGAGACTTTGCGCAAGTGCTGAACGACGGACAGATTGACCTGGGCATTACCCAACATGCGCTGAAGGCGCTGCATGTAGATGAGCATGGGCTGGATGAAATGGATAACCGCATCTTGCTCACCATCATCGAAAAGTTCAAAGGCGGGCCGGTGGGCATCAATACCATTGCTACAGCAGTGGGCGAAGAGAGCGGCACGCTGGAAGAGGTGTACGAGCCTTTTTTGATACAAGAGGGATTTTTGCAACGCACCCCCGCGGCCGCGAAGTAACGGCCAAGGCCTACAGCCATATGGGTCGCCCACGGCCGGGCGGTGCTGCCAGTGGGTTGTTGTTTGAGTAGAGTGCAGTGTTCGAATTATCGCATCACTATTTTTTCAAAAACACAGTCAGAAATATCTTTCTTTTCGACAAATCGTTTTTCTTTTCGGTTGTCCTTCCATTGCCATTTTTCGAACTTCTCAGCTAAATTTTCCAAGTTATCTTTTGACAATTGCGCTAAATCGTATAAGGCTGAAAGATTGCTTTGGTAATAAAGCTTGCCATCAAAGAGAATGAATACATCAGTGTCGTTAGATGTTATTGCTTTAGCCTCCCTCCATTCTGGTAATGGCTTCCCATTTCTAACAGCAATGAACTCCTCCTCTACAACGCTAGTTGTCTTATCGGAACTAAGAAAGAGTACAACTTTTCGTTCTCCTTCATGTGCAATTCCTTCTTCGTCAATCCAGTAGTACTTGCCAGTCTGCTTAACTTTTACGGCTTTGTTGGTGAGCAGGATATTTTCTATCTGTTTTAACTTGCTATTGATCTTGATTTTAAAGCTTCCCAATGCCAATTCGGAGACATCGATGTTTGTAATGGCAAAAAATATCAGACCTATCGCAGTGGATGCAATAAATGCCGAAAGAAGCTCATTTCGACTTAGGCTCCGATTCATGCAGCTCTGAATCAGTAGAGTCACTAGGATCAGAGCCGCACAAACAAAAGCTACCTGATAAACAATCGACAACCTTGAATTTGAACCAGAGGGATTAGGAGAAACTGCCATAATAGTTCGATTTCAAGGTTTGAAAATACAAACTGTCATTCGCTCTTTGAAAGGAGATGTTGCGGAAAGACCTCAAATCGGCTCTGCCCTAGTCGTCGTTGGTTATTTGATATCACATGGGATTAGATTCCAAGACTGAGGATTTTCAATACAGTAAAGCATTATGGCTCATTCTTGGAAAGCTTATTGTACTGCTGTTGAGCGCTAAGATTTTGGTGGTTTTGATGACAGTGTGATCTGCTTTAAAGTATCAACGCTTTTTCTGTTTCAGTGCTGCTTTTTCAGCATTGCGCTGCAGCCGAAAGTGGAGCATGGCGGTAATAAGCGCTGCCGGCAATAGCTGCCCTAGCGGCAGTTGCGAAGCGCCCTTTAAGCATTGGCAGGCACGGAGTTGGATGCAAAAGCACCGACTCTCATGGCAGAACGATGCTGCCAATGGGTTGTTATTGATTGTGGTCATCGGTAGCAAAAACTGAATGCTTTGAATTGCCTCCTGAATTGCCTACTGTGTT
>CANHEC010000153.1 GCA_947459455.1 Chitinophagaceae bacterium | reverse complement strand
TCGCCGGTATTAATGCTACTAGCGGGCTGCCTAAAAATCGACCGTTTGCCAGCTTTGTTGGCGGAGCGGCAAATGCCCTGCTGCCAGCTGGCTGTAAAGTACTAGCAGCAGGCAACTTTACCCCGAGCAGTAGCCAGCCCTGCAGCAATTTGGCGATTTATGATGTGTTTTCGCAGCAATTGGAAGGCGCCTGTGCGTTATTTGAATTTGGCGATCGCATTCATGCTTTGGCACGAGTGGGCAACGATCTGTACCTCGGAGGCAATTTCATAAAAGTGAACGGGTCGGCTTCGGCACCCTATTTTCAACAGTTGCGCTTTCCTGCCGGCTACTTTGATGGCTGCGCTATGGCTACAACTGTTGCGGCCGGCAATTGGGACTCGCCACTGATCTGGGAGGGCGGGGCCATACCTGCACCAGGTGCTCGGGTGTTGATAAGGCATGCTGTAACATTGAACCGACCGGTGGAGTGCCTTTCGGTGGAGGTAGCGCCCGGCGCCGCCCTGCAGCTGCAAGCTGCCGGGCGGGTAAACATTGTGAACTGATAAAAAGATGGATGCGCTGCATACGAGCGGGAGGCCTGCTGATGCCTGCACCCCTGCCCATGGGCTGCGCTGCCTGCAGGGCCCCGACCGCAGAGAGGGGGGGGCGCAGCGACGCAGGAGCGAAGGGCGGAGCGCAGCGAACCCCGGAAGGGAGCGGACGGCTGCCGGGATATGCACAGTTGCCCACAGCCCCAAAAACGGCGCTGGGCATCCGGGCGGCAGGGGCTACCTTTGCGGCCTCATTAGCACCACTTTTTCATGGAAATAAACGCCTCCACCCTCCAGCAACTGCGCATTACGGAAGAGGAATACGAACTGATTAAGGAAAAAATGGGCCGGGTGCCCAATTTCAATGAGCTCTGCGCCTTTAGCGGCATGTGGAGCGAACACTGCAGCTACAAAAACAGCATCAAGTGGCTGAAAACCCTGCCCCGCGACGGCGGGCGCATGCTGGTGGCCGCTGGCGAAGAAAATGCCGGCCTCATGGACATCGGCGACAACTGGGGCGTGGTATTCAAGATTGAAAGCCACAACCACCCCAGCGCTATCGAACCCTTCCAGGGTGCTGCTACCGGTGTGGGCGGCATTCACCGCGATATTTTTACCATGGGTGCCCGACCAATAGCGGCGCTGAACAGCCTGCGCTTTGGCAACCTGACCGAGAAGAAAACCCAGTGGTTGCTGGGTGGCGTAGTACACGGCATTGGCCACTATGGCAACTGCTTTGGCGTACCTACTGTGGGTGGCGAAATTTATTTTGAACAGAAATACCATACCAATCCGCTGGTGAATGCCATGAGTGTGGGCATTGTAAAGGCGGGAGAAACCGTGAGTGCTACCGCTGCCGGCGTGGGCAATCCCGTGTTTTTTGTGGGTAGCGCCACGGGTAAGGATGGCATCGGTGGTGCCAGCTTTGCCAGTGCCGACATTACCGACGATAGTGCGCAGGACCTGCCGGCCGTGCAGGTGGGCGACCCCTTTCAGGAAAAGAAACTGCTGGAAGCCTGCCTGGAAGTGATTAAAACCGGCGCCGTGGTGGGCATGCAGGACATGGGTGCTGCCGGCATCATCTGCAGCACCGCCGAAATGAGTGCCAAAGGTGGCGTGGGCATGCGCATAGACCTGGACAAAGTGCCCACCCGCCAGCAAAACATGAAGACCTGGGAACTGCTGCTGAGCGAAAGCCAGGAGCGGATGCTGATGGTGGTGGAAAAAGGCAAGGAAGAGGCCGTACTGAAAGTGTTTGAAAAATGGGACCTGCCCTGCAGCAATATTGGCGAAGTGACCGACGATGGCCTGCTGAGCTTTTACATGCACGGCCAGCTGGATGCGCAGATAGAAGCGGAGATATTGGTATTGGGTGGTGGTGCACCGCAATACACCCGTGAGTACACCGAGCCCAAATACATGGCGCAGGTAACTGCGTTTGATCAAACAACCGTAGCAGAGCCAGCCGACCTGAAGGCGGTAGCCGAAAAGCTGGTGACTATTCCCAACATTGCCAGCAAGCGTGCCGTATATGTGCAGTACGACAGCATGGTAGGCACAGGCAATACGCAAACCAATGCGCCCAGCGATGCGGCGGTGGTACTGGCCAAACCCAGCAATAAAGCGCTGGCCGTGACGACCGATTGCAACAGCCGCTATGTATTTGCCGACCCCTACAAAGGAGCGATGATTGCCGTGGCCGAAGCGGCCCGCAACATTGTGTGCAGTGGTGGTGAGCCGCTGGGCGTAACCAACTGCCTGAACTTTGGCAATCCCTACGACCCCGAAGTGCACTGGCAATTTGTAAATGCCATCAAGGGCATGGGCGATGCGTGCCGCAAATTCAATACACCGGTTACGGGTGGCAACGTGAGCTTTTACAACCAAAACCCCGATGGCCCGGTGTATCCCACACCCACTATTGGCATGGTAGGTCTGCTGGAAAGTGTGAACGATAAAATGACGCTTGACTTCAAAAAAGCAGGCGATGTGATTGTTCTGATAGGCACCAGCCGAAACGATATCAACAGCAGCGAATACCTGCACAAGCTGCACGGTGTAGAGTTCAGCCCGGCGCCGCATTTCGATTTGCAGGAAGAGTTTCACCTGCAGCTGGTGCTGGCCGACATCATCAAGAACAAACTGGTGAAAAGTGCCCACGACATCAGCGAGGGCGGCCTGTTTGCAGCCCTGTGCGAAAGCGGCTTTTGGAACAACCTGGGCTTTGCCATTAATACCGATATGGAGCTGCGCAAAGACGCTTTTCTGTTTGGCGAAGCGCAAAGCCGCGTAGTGGTAACGGTGGCCCGCCACGACCTGGCAGCGCTGGAAAATGCGCTGCGTAGCCATGGTGAGCCTTATGCCGTAATAGGTGAAGTGACCGATGGCCTGGTAAAAGTGGACACTGAAGAGTGGGGCAGCATCGGCTATTGGAAAGACCGCTATGACAATGCAATAGGCAACCTGCTGAAGGGGCACGAAAGTGAGCATGCACTGAGTGCGTTGTAGGCTACCTGGTAAATATGATCTAACGAGGCCGCCCGATTGGTTTGGGTGGCCTTGTTTTTTTGCCCTCGCCGCAGTCTTACTCCGCAAACACCAGTTGGCCGCTGAAGAAGGTAATGTCTGAACCGGAGAGTATGCTTACGGCAGTAGACGAGCTGTTGGTTTGCCTCATATTTACATACACAATATCGCCGGCCTGCAGGCGGTATTGCACACTGCCCACCGCCCTGAACTCCTTAATGTTTCCCAGGTGGTTGGTATTGCCTTCCATGGTATCGGCCGCAAATACATTGCCTGCCCGGTTTACCATCAATTGAAGTTCTTGTGAATAGATATCCTGATTGGCGGCTGACCTTAATCCGGCACCCAGGTGAAAGGCATACACGCCGGTAACAGGAACCACGAAACTACTCATACTTGGGTTGACGCCGGCACTGGTAGTGGGTGCGGTGCTGTTGTTGTAGTCGTACATCTCCTGGCTAAAATGTACTTTTTGCCAGGCGTTGTGGGCTATGGTATTGAAAGAAGGGTAAATACCTGCCAATTCAAAGGCCAGGTCTGATTTTGGTTTTTTCCAAACGGCGTTGCCGTTGTTATCTATGCTGGTCAGCACGGCACCTTCAGCTGGATTGGTATTGCCACCGGTGAGTTGTACATAGCCTTGGGTGGCCAATGCAAAGCCTGTACCTGCCTCGGCACGCAAGGCGGTGCCGCCATTAGCGCTAAAGCCATACACCGCAGACCCCGTGATGGTATAAGCATCTATGCCAATACCAAATGGGTGTGTAGCCTGCCCAAGCAACCCACTGGTGCCCAAGCCTCCATCGGCCGTACCTTCAACTGACCGAGAAAATGTAGCGGAAGCCCTGCCCGAAATGGCTGTAGCTGCATTTTCGGAAGTAATACTGAAAGCTGCTACTCCCTGGTTGTTTGCCGTACCGGCATACGGTATGGTAAAAGCGCCTACAGTTCCGCCCACAGCCGCCCAAATGTTTCCTGTGAAATGCATCAGGGTATTCAGGTTGGTATCGTAAACCATCAATCCTTTTGCAGGATTAGCGATGGCGGTACGCTGCAGGGTAGTGAGCCGGGGAACTAAGAGGCCACGACTGGCACTACTGAGTTCTACAATGGCACTGCTGTGCGGCACGCTTACGCCAATACCAAAACTTTGCGCTTGTGCAAATACCGGGAATAGGCAACAACCCAAGAGGTATGTAATACTTTTCATCATCTATTTTTTTGGTAGTTTATCCGGCTGTATGGCTTGGGTACCGGTGGTATAGCCACAACTGGAAAACTCTTTTTACTCTGCTCTTACCAGGTAGCCGGCAAACCAATTTTCACCATCGAGCGATGTCAGCCTAACCTCAGCACCCAGGTTATTGGTTTGCCGAAGGGTCATATATATGCGATCGCCGGCTTGCAAGCGCTTTTGGCAGCCGCCCCGCAGGTTGAAGCCCCGGTTTTGGGTAGGGTTAAAATATTGTTCGGCGGTGTGCAGTGCACTGATGCTACCAGCCCGGTCGAGTATAATTTGTGCACCCACATAGTCCCAGTATTTATCCTGTGCTGCTGCAAAACCAAGTGTCAGGTTAAAGTTGAAAGCGTACACCCCCGTCACCGGCACTACAAATACGCTCATAGCCGGGGTAAGAGTAGTGCTTACAGGGGTAGCTTGTGCATCGCTGCCCAAATCGTATGCCTCGTTCCAGAAATGAATTTTGTGCGTAATGCCGCTCGAAAAATCATTATAATCAAAGGTTGGGTCTTCTATGCGGAACCCTACCAGTTCCAAATCTGACCTTTCCCATCGGGCATTGCCGCTGGCATCTATACTGGTAAGCACACGTCCCGGAGAAGCGCCCATGCTATTGCCGCCAAATCTGAACGGGCCATCCACCACCAGTGCATAACCGTTGGGCGAATTGCCCCGCAGCGCCACACCGGCCCCTACCGCAGCCGCATCTATGGCCGTATTATCTATGGCAATACCCGTAACCCCATTACCAAGCGCACCGGTATTGATGCCCACCAATCCATAGCTGCCATTCATTACAGCATTGCCCTGCACCCCAATGGAAGACGCGGCCATAGCCCTGCCTAAAATGCTCGAACCATTGCCGGTGTTGGCAACCGAAAACAAGGTGCCGCTGGATGCACTGGTGGTACTGAATGGCAGGAAAATGCCGCTGTTACTGGTATTGCCTACCTGTACCCATGCACTGCCATTGTACTGATACAGCCCTTCGTTGGTATCGTACACCAGCAGCCCTTTGGCAGGTGCGGGTATGGCATCACGCTGAGCCATAGTCATGCGGGGTATAAGTACGCCTCTTGTGGTGCTGTTAATATCGAGTACTGCACTGGCATGCGTTGTGGTAGTGCCTATGCCTACTGCCTGTCCAACAAGGCGGGTAGCCAGCAACAAGCATGTGCAAAGGGAAAGTAACAGATGCATGGTGAATTTTGCTTTGCTTGATTAGGAAATTATGGTGGTGCTTAGAGCCTGACCACCAAGCGACCAGCGAAGTAGTTGATGTCTTCGAGATAACGTGCAACGCAACCTGGCGTACTGCCTGAGTTGGCGAAGTAGGGCTGAAAGCGCAGGTACACTTTGTCGCCGGTACGCAGGCGCACTTGTGTAGAGCCTTTCAACCAAAGCTTACTGGCATTGGGCCATTGGCCGCTCAGGGTGCGGTTAATAAACTCGGCTTTGTCTACAATCATTTCGTTGCCTATTGCAGGGTCTTTCATTAACTGCAGCACGGCATTGGAAAATGTGTTGATCACCACCGTTTCCACGCCCAGTGCGTAGTCGAAAGCATAGATGCCATCTACCGGAGCGGTAAATGTATTTTCAGCCTGGTACGATGTTGGCCCCGATTCCGGCGTAGGGGCAATATTGCCCGCCAAATCGTATGCTTCGGTTTTATACCGCACCACTTGTGCCGTACCGGAAAAGTAGGAGCGTTGGTCAAAGTGAATGTCTTTGATCATAAACGCCACGGCAGGACGGGACACCCATTCGGCATA
>CANHEC010000152.1 GCA_947459455.1 Chitinophagaceae bacterium | reverse complement strand
GCCCTGCTACCGATACCATACGGGTGGGCGATACGCTGCTGCTGACGGCCAACTTTAGCGATACGCTATACGAGGCGCTGCGTGGCGAGCGGATACCCATGGAGTGCTTTCGCTTTAATGTGCTGATGACGACATGGGAACTGGTAAACCCCGGCGGAAACCTGGCGCAGCAACGGGGTGCTACCAATGCCTTCAGCTTTTTGTTTGGCCCTGAAAACGGCGAAGTAACCAGCGCCGTATTTGCCAATGTACGGCCGGTGTGCCAGCAAGGGCGCTACCGCTTTGAGCTGCGGATGGTAGCCCGTCGGGCGGGGGTGTTTGCGTTTTACCTGCAAGATCAGACGGCAGACTTTATCCAGCTCCCTGAGCGGCTGGCCCCTTCTACGCCGGAGCTGCGGCGCATACCGGTGGTGCGCTTCAATCGATATATAATCAATGAGGGGCGTACGAACTATAACATTTACAAGCAGCATGCGCTTCCACAACCCACTAATCCAAACTGGCCGCGGGAGGGCAATTGGCCCCAAATGGAGGAGTACGGTACCTACACGTTCGTCGTTCGCTAGCGCCAGCAGCCTGCAAGCCCAATACGGCTGCTAATGATAAACCGAACCATATACCGCTGTACGCTGCTGCCAGCCTTGCTGGGGCTGGTGGCAGTGTGCTGGCTGGGCGGCTGCCGCAAGCTGATAAGAACGGAAGAAGTATTCTTCGAATTTGAAATGCCGTACACGGTAAGCCCGGCTACTGGTGCTGTACTGAGTGGCACCGGCGGCCGATAAAAATGGGCACCCGCTACCGCAAGTAACAGGTGCCCATGATGTCTGTAGTTGGTCAAGTTTCAACCTATTGCTACCAACCCACCCGCAGCTGCAGCACCAGGTTGCTACCCGGGGCTACTATGCCCGAGCTGTAGGTGCGGTAGCGCTGGTTGGTCATGTTTTCCCAGCCCAGGGTCAGGGTGCTGTTTTTCCATTGGTAGCTGGCTCGCAGGTTCAGCGTGTACCAGCCGGGGCAGTATAGGCGCCCCTGGGCATTGCGGGCATAAATAAACGGCTTGGCCAGCTCGGTAGGCGCCATGTTTTCGTGGCTTATTTCGCCGTGGTACTGTGCGTTTATCTCGGCTCGCCAGGCACCATGCTGGTAGCGGGCACCACTGCTGCCATAAAAAGGCGGGGCATGCCGCAGCGGCACCTGTTCGTTCTTCAGGTCATCCGTTTCGCGGCCGGTAATGTAGTTGGCCATGGTAAACACGGCCAGCCGGCGGTGCAGCCATACTTCGGCCAGCGCTTGCAGGCCCCACACGTTGGCCCTGCCTACGTTTTGCAGCGCTTCTACGCGGCTCAGCACATTGTCGTACACTATGCTGTCTCGTCCATTAAACTGAAAGGGCCTGCGCACAATGGCGTTGTCCAGCAGGGTGTAAAATCCGGTGAGCTCCAGCTTCACTTGTTGCGGTACCTGGTACAGCACACCGGTTTCAAAGTTCCAGGCATACTCGCTGCGCAGGTTGGGGTTGGGCACGGTCAGGTTGCCGGGGGTGCTTTCAAACAACTTGCCGATGTCGTCGATGTTTGGAACACGAAAGCCGGTGGATACATTGGCATTCAGTTGCCACGCTTTGGCCGGGCGGTACACCAGGCCCAGGTTGCCGGTCAGGGCTCCATCGTTTAGCCTTGCGCTTTGGTACGGAAATGGGAAAAAGCGACTATTGAAGCTGGCCCTTACCTGTGCTGCATTGTAGCGAAGTCCCGAGGTAAGGGTGAGCTTTGGCTGCAGGTTTACCCGGTAGCTGGCATAGGCGCCATAGCTGTTCCAGGTGCTGCCGTTGGGGTAGCGGGTAGCTACTGCGGTAGTAGCGCCGGTATTAATATTTTGGCTGCTGGCTACCGAGTTTACTTCGTTCAGCACAGCTTCCAGCCCATAAAACAGTTCGCCTTTGCCCACGGCTTTATTGGCATCGAAGTTGGCCGTGTACATGCGTACTTTTTCCAGCTGGGTGCGCCGGTTCAGGTCGTTGCGCTGCCTATCGATGCGGCTTTCTTCGTACAGCTGGTAGCCTACTACCAGCTTGGCGGCATCAAACAGCGCATTTTTTTGCAACAAAGTAGCCTGCAGGGTATGCATACGCCACAGCATGGGGCCATAGTTCCACTCGGCAAAGCGCAGGGCATTGTTGCGGTATTCTATCAGCCGGTCGTAGCGGGGCGTAGTGCCGGTGCCACTGTAGTAAAAGCTGTACTGCAGGTCCAGCTTATCCGATGGCCTGAACCTGATCTTCTGCACGGTATTCCATTGCTCGTAGCCGCTGAACACCTGGCGCCGCGGGTCAGCATTTTTTACAATGCTATCGCGGCCATTGATGCGCTGCACATACTCGGGCCGCAGGTAGCTGTTTTGGCCACCGTTTTTTCCCATTTGCAAATCATCAAAACTGCTGAAGGTGACACTGCCCATGTAGGCCCATTTTTTGCCGCCGAGGCTCACATCGGCATGGGCTGTTTTTTCGCAGTTGGCCGTGCTGTAGCGCAGCACAGCACTGCCATTGGTGGCCAGTTTGCGCTTATCGTGTTGGTTTAGCCGGGCCTCCAGGCTATGAAAATCTATGACACCGCCAATGGCATCGCTACCGTAGATCAGCGAGCCCGGACCAAATACCACTTCGGCCGTTTCGGTGCTCAGCGCATCTATGCTGATAATGTTTTGCAGGTTGCCACTGCGGTAGATGGCGTTGTTCATACGCACTCCATCTACCACCAGCAGCACCCGGTTGGTAGCAAAGCCGCGTATCATGGGGCTGCCGCCACCCAGCTGGCTTTTTTGTACAAATACAGCACCGGTTTGCGCCAGCATATCGGCGGCTGTTTGCGGCGTATTAAACAAGATGTCCTTCTTGGAAACCTTGGTGATTTTGTTGGGTACTTCGTTCAGCTTTTGTTCCCATTTGCTGGCGGCCACCGTCACTTCGGCGCCACCGCTCAGGGTATCGGTTTGGGCAAAGCTGGTACCTGCATACAGGCAGGCCAGCCACACCAGTGGTTGTTTTGGCATAAAAGAAAAATGCGTACCAGCACCCTGGCGCAGGGCACAATGAATGGTGGGCCTGGCAGGTGCTGTATTGGTCAAAAAAAAAATGAAAGGTGGCACAAGGATGAAACGTGCCGCAAGCCTGATGGCTAAGTAGCCATGCAGTCATTAGCCCTGCCAGTGCCGCGGAGGGGGCGTAGGTGGTCCGGGCAGGTAGCGCACCCACGGCGGGCAGCTACCGGGCATGTGCAGTACCGCCAGGCCGGTGCCATGTGAGGCCGGCACAATAGCGGTGGGCTGATAAAACCAATGCAGGCTGAGCCAGCGGGCCATGCCCAGCGATCGGGGCTGCTGCGAACCTGCAGGAGGCACCGGCTGCCACTGCTGCCGAAAATGCTGCTGCAAACTGATTTCCTGATGATCGAGCACGCCTTCAATAATCAGCGTGTCGCCCTGGATATTGGCGTGTAAAATGTCGACGTACTGGCCATCGTATACGGCTTCTTTGGCACCGTCTTTCAGCTGTACCTGCCCAGCCGGCCAGCGAAACTGCTGCGTACGACCGGCCACCAGCTGACGCCGCACTTGCTGCTTGTGTTGCCACAGCTCTACCCCAAAATCGGCCAGGTACCAAAGCGGTAGCAGCAGTGCTATCAGCACCAGCAGTGCAGCTGTGTATTGTCGTACCTGGTGGGGCATCAGGCGCACAAATTAGGGAGCTTTGTTTGCGGCTGCGGCCAGTTCTTTACGGGCGGCAGCTACCCAGCTGATGAGGCTGGCTTTTTGAGCGGGTGTCAGCCGGGCTTCGGCGTGTATCCAGGTGTACGAGTCCATGGGCATTTCGCCACTTTCTACAGTTTCGGCTACCTCTTCCAGTTTGTGGTCCTGGCGCAGGGCCACGGTCTTATAGCGGTCGTTGGCTTTTACCAGCGCAAACTCCTGAAAGTTAAGGTGGCTCTTGCCTTCGTCAATATGGTCTTTGAGCCACCAGCCAATGGGCTGGATGCTGCTGTACCAGGGGTATTGGGTGAAATTGCTATGGCAATCGTAGCAGGCGGTTTTCAAGATGCCTTTGACCGAATCGGGCACGGTCACCACGGTGGCAATATCGTGGGTCATGTCCATGCTCTGGTTGTTTTTGCCGGGCTGTATAAACTGGATGCCGGCAGCAATAATGAGCAGGACGATCAGGATGCGGCGCAGCCACGATTTTTTGCGGGGCGCAGCGGTGGTTGGGTTGGTTGTACTCATAGTGAAAGGCAGATGACAGATGACAAATGTAATGGTGCTGAAGTGAGTGACACAACGATGCTGGGCCATGCACACGGCTGGTCAACAAAAAAATACCCACCTGGTGGTGGGTATGATGAAGTGTAATGTGGACGCCGGCTTACGACACCAACACTTCCCCCGTCATATCGGGCGGTATGGGCAGGCCCATGATGGTAAGTATGCTGGGAGCAATATCGCCCAGCTTGCCCGGGCGTACCGTGCCGTGCCAGCTGCGGCTGATAACGAACAGCGGCACCGGATTGAGCGTATGTGCTGTGTTGGGGCTGCCATCTTCGTTGATGAGGTAGTCGCTGTTGCCGTGGTCGGCCGTGAGAAAAATGGTGTAGCCATGTGCCAGTGCGGTGGTTACCACCTGCTGTACGCAGTGGTCTACTGTTTCGGCGGCTTTGATGGCAGCGGGCCATACACCGGTATGGCCTACCATATCGGCATTGGCAAAGTTGAGGCAGATGAATGCGTACTCTTCGCTGGCAATGTCGGGCAGCAGGGTGGCTGTTACTTCATGGGCACTCATTTCGGGTTGCAAATCGTAGGTAGCCACTTTGGGGCTGGGTACTATGATGCGCTTTTCACCTTCGAAAGCGGCTTCGCGGCCACCGCTGAAAAAGAAGCTGACGTGCGGATACTTTTCGGTTTCA
Source organism: Chitinophagaceae bacterium (assembly GCA_947459455.1). Lineage (GTDB taxonomy): Bacteria > Bacteroidota > Bacteroidia > Chitinophagales > Chitinophagaceae > Phnomibacter. Next base: position 1,148 of record CANHEC010000152.1, on the reverse strand, counting down.
GCTATGCGAATCTGCTTCAGGCCATGAGCGGCTATTACTTCGCCGAGCGTATTGTTCAGGTTATCGGTGGCAAATACCACGTGCACACCGGTCCAGCTTTTGTCGTACTCGGTCATGGTGGTGTAGTGCAGGGTCAGCTTGTGCATGCCGTGTTCCGGCAGGTCTTGCTGGGTCAGCACTTCGGTTATTTCGCGGCAGCGGTCGGTTCTGAAGTTGAATACCAGTACCGCATCGCCGTCCTGAATGCGGGCCAGCGGCTGGCCGGCAGCATCGGTAATAACGGTGGGTTTGATAAACTCATCGGTGATGCCGGCGGCGTACGAGGCTTCGATGGCGGCCAGCAGATCGGTAGCGGTAGCGCCTTCTCCATTTACCATGGCATCGTAGGCCAGCTTCACCCGCTCCCAGCGCTTGTCGCGGTCCATGGCGTAGTAGCGGCCGTTTACGGTAGCTATCTGCCCCACCGTTTGCTGCAGGTGGGCTTGCAGCTCGGTCAAAAATCCGAGACCGCTCTTGGGGTCGCAGTCGCGGCCATCGGTAAAGGCATGGATGTATACCTGCTGAAGGCCTTGCGCCTGGCACAGGCTGGTCAGGGCCTTCAGGTGGTTGAGGTGGCTGTGTACACCGCCATCGCTTACCAGACCCAGCAGGTGCAGGGGTTTGGCGTTGGCTTTGGCGTAGGCAATGCTTTGCAGCAGGGTGGGGTTTTGCTGAAACTCGCCATCGCGGATGGCCACATTGATGCGCTGCAGCTCCTGGTACACAATGCGGCCGGCACCCATGTTCAGGTGGCCTACTTCGCTATTGCCCATTTGGCCGTCGGGCAGGCCCACCAGCTCGCCACAGGTGGTGAGGGTGGTGTGGGGGTATTGGCTGTACAGGCTATCTACAAAAGGGGTATTGGCTGCCCGGATAGCATCGGAGGCAGGCACCTGGCCCAGGCCCCAGCCATCCATAATGATGAGCATGGTCTTGTTCATACAAAAAAATGGTTCGATTGCTTGCGTTGAAAAATGCCCGCTGCAGGTGGGCAGCAGGGCCGCTAAGATACCCGTATTCGGCGCCGGCAAAACATGATTTTGATGGGCCCGCGGGCCGCCTGGCAGGCAGTCGTGTTCAGCGCCGCCCGTCATTTGTTTTAAGAAACT
>CANHEC010000151.1 GCA_947459455.1 Chitinophagaceae bacterium | reverse complement strand
TCCGGCTTCGTACCAGCTTTTGTATAGCTGATACAGCTTTTCCAGTTCTGCATTATCAAAGTGAAAATCATCGAGGCTTTTGAAGATGAAGGTGGCTACCGTTTCGCCGTCAATGGGTGTCACGGGCACTTCGGCATCGGCTTGCAAATTCACTTCGCCAAAAGGCAGCAAGCCGTATAGCAGTAGGCTGCGTATCACTGCTCTTTCCTGCAATTCATTGCCCAGCAGCAATGCCAGGTTGGCGTCCAGTTGTTCTTCGTCGGCAGGGTCGGCATCGAGCTGCGGTGCCGATTGTTCCTGCAGCTGCTTGCGTTGTTCCTTCTGCAGTTTCTCACGTACAAACTTGTTCACCAGGCTGATCAGGCCTTCCTCATCTACCCGCAGTAGCGAGGCGGTTTGGCGGATGTAATCCTGCTGTCGTGAAAAGTCTTCCGTTTTGTCAATCTTGCTGATGCTTTCCGCAATGCGATTGACCACCTCGCTGCGCTTCTGACTGTCGTTGCCCGCCTCTTTCAGCGCTACTTCTGTCTGAAACAGGATGAAGTCCTTCTTGTTTTCCTGGATGAACGCATTGAAGGCGTCTTTGCCAACGCGGTTTACATAGCTGTCGGGGTCTTCGTTATCGGGCAGCAGTACCAGCTTTACATACAGCCCTTCCTGCAGGGCTAAATCGAGGCCTCGCAGTGCAGCCTTTACACCGGCGGCATCACCATCGTACAAAATAGTGAGGTGGCGGGTATAGCGCTTTATCAGTCGCAACTGGTCGGGCGTAAGGGCGGTGCCACCACTGGCTACCACATTTTCTACGCCAGCCTGGTGCAGGCTTATCACATCGGTGTAGCCCTCTACCAGCAGGCACTCATTGTTGCGTTCTATGCTTTGCCGGCTGAAATAGATACCGTACAGCAACTTGCTTTTTACATACAACTCGTTTTCGGGCGTGTTGATGTACTTGGGTGCATTGTCGCGGTTTTTGATAAGGCGGGCACCGAAGCCAATGACCTTGCCGATGTGGTTGTGCACCGGAAAGATGATGCGGTCGCGGTAGTTGTCTTGCAGGCCGTAGTCACGCTGTACCACCAGGCCGGTTTTCAGCAGCAGCTCGGTGTTGTACTGGTTCTTTACCGCTGTGCGGGCAAACGCATCCCGCTCATTGGGGCAGTAGCCCAGGCCGAACTTGCGAATGGTAGTATCGGCAAAGCCACGGTGCTGCAGGTAGCTATGTGCTACAGCTTGCCCCAGTTCAGTATCCCACAGTTGCTCTTCAAAAAAGCGCTGTGCAAACTGGTTGATGATGAAGAGGCTGTCGGCAGTTTGTTGGCGCTCTTTGTACTCCGGATCGATTTCCGTTTCCTGAATTTCAATGTTGTACTTTTTGGCCAGCCAACGCAGGGCTTCGGCATAGCCCAGCTTTTCGTGCTCCATCACAAAGCTGATGGAATTGCCGCTTTTGCCGCAGCCGAAGCATTTGTAAATTTCTTTAGAGGGAGATACCGTGAAGCTCGGCGTCTTCTCATTGTGAAAAGGGCAGAGGCCGAGGTAGTTGGTGCCGCGCCGTTTCAGCTGCACAAAATCGCCCACCACCTCCGTAATGTTGATGGTATTGATAATGCGCTGTACCGTTTCCTGGCTGATCACGGCGGCTAAATTATCGCTTCCACCGCTTGTAAGGTCAGTTTTTGCTGGCTGCAGAGGCTTGAGTTACATTTGGAGGGTATGAAATACTGGAACGCACTGCTGGCCGGTGCTGCACTTTTGCTGGCAGCTTGCCAGTCGGGCAAGTATGAATTGAAATTTCACCCTGCCGATGGCGCGGTGTACACCCTGCAAGCTAATAGCGCCGGCAGCGTGGGCCTCAAACTGTTGGGCCAGACCATCGAAACCGATTTTGAGTCGAGTATTATCAGCAGGGCCGAGTTTGATACCCTGCCTGACGGGCAAACGGCGGTGGCGTTTAACTACGAGGAGTACAAGTTGGGTCCTACAACCGTAGGCACCGATAGCCTTCGCCGCACGGTGACACCGCTGGATGACAGTGTTGGCCGACAAATGCTGAACATCATCCGGCAAGCCCGCTTTAGTGGGCGGCTGAATCAGCAGGGAAAACTGGTACAGAAAACTGGTGCCGATAGTATTTGGAAGGCGGTGGAGGCCGCACTGCAGCCCGTAGAGGAACCTATACGCAGCCAGGTAGCTACAGCGCTGAAGCCATTGCTGAATGATGATATGCTGGTGGGCGTACTGGACCAGGCCTTCTACGTACTGCCCGGCAAGCGGGTAGACGTAGGCGATAAATGGCGCAATCAGATCAGGATGCAGTCGGTGATGAATATGACAATCCTGAACGAGTTCGAGCTTTTGTCGGTGAAAAATAATGTGGCGGAGATTGCGGTGAAAGCCAAGATCACCAATACCGATTCGAAGGTGGCCCTGTCGGGTCTGGCCATGGCCGGCGCACCGCATGGCCAGCACGATACTAAAAACGGCTTCGATATTTTCGGTGTAAAGCTGGAAGCCAATTTTAAAGGCACACAAGAAGGCGTTGTATTTGTAGACATGGGCACCGGCATGATGCAGGCAGCCAAGCTGCATCAAAAGCTGGAGGGACATTTCAAATTCAACTCGATGGAAATGCCGATGGTGCTGGATATGAAAAATGAGTACAAGACAGCACGCCGCTAGTGTTTCATGCTAAATCGCAGTTTGACATGACAAGACCCAGGGTGAAGATTTGCTGCATCAGCAGTATAGAAGAAGCAAAGCTGGCCGTGGCTTATGGTGCATCGGCACTGGGGCTGGTGGGCCACATGCCCAGTGGCCCCGGCGTGATTGATGATGCATTGATTGCCGAAATAGCCCGCACGGTGCCGCCCCCGGTTGCCAGCTTTCTGCTCACCAGCCAGCAGCAAGTGTCTGGCATCGTTGAGCATTATCAGCGGGTGCACACCACTACCATTCAGATAGTAGACGAACTGGAAAACCGCGACTACCGGGCTTTGCGTCAGGCGCTGCCTCATGTAAAGCTGGTGCAGGTCATTCATGTACAAAATGAGCAATCGGTAGAAGAAGCACTGGCCATCAGCCAACTGGTAGATGCGCTGCTACTGGATAGCGGAAGCCCCAATAAAGCTGTGAAGGAATTAGGCGGCACCGGTCGTGTGCACGACTGGTCGCTGAGCCGGCAGATTGTACAACAATCGGCAGTGCCGGTGTTTTTGGCCGGCGGCTTACGCCCCGATAATGTAAAGGCTGCTATAGATGCTGTACAACCATTCGGTCTCGATTTGTGCAGTGGTGTGCGTACCAATGGGCAACTGGACGAAGGCAAACTGGCGGCGTTCTTTCAAGCCATTGAATAGCAGTGGTCGGAAATTGAAATGAAGACTTTTTGCAACAACATGTTCGGCCGGCTTCCATGCAGGCCACTCAAAAAATCTCTTCAACAAGGCTTGCAGTTTTAGCCGGGCTGCTGTAGTTTGACCGTTCGGAACGGTACAGATATCCGTCCGAATCAACGTCTATCAAACCACAGTTGCCCCATGAAAAAAACGAGTATCCTGCTACTGGCAGGCATGGCATTGTTTGCCTGCAAAAAATCGGTTCAAACACTGGAAACCGCGGAACTGCAAAATCCGCAAACAACGATGTCGGCCTCAGTGATCGATGACCACATCATCAGCACGGTAAAAGCTACCGGCAGCTTTGGCTGGCATCAGGCCAGCGACGACATGCTTTGGAGTGCCCTCGAGTTATCTGACCATGTACTGTCTATTGGCTACAAAACCGCCGCTGCCCCTAAAGACATTTCGGCCAGCATCCATTTGCTGAAAGTGACCGAAGGTGACTGGGCGCAGGCCCGGCAGCAACTGCTGCAAACCGTACTGGAAGAGGAACGCCGCCTCAATCCTTCGCTGCAGGCCAGCGATATTTTAGCCTACGACGAATCGACCCTGCCGGTGCTGAATGTATTGGTGCGGAACATTGGCACTATTAAGCGCCTGCGCAGCAGCCAACTGGTGCGCTACGCCGATGCCATGGGCTATCATCCGGCTAATACGGGACTGTTTGGCGTGGATGCCAATATTGCCCAAACCAGCAGCAGCGGCTGCGGCAGCAATGTGGCCGAAGCAGGGCTCACTTCGCCTGCCGATTTTACTACCATTTCTCCCAATGCCCGCCAAAGCTGGAACTACAGCTTTCATGGCATACCAGCCGCCTGGGGCAAGAGCAGCGGTGGTGGCCGTCGCATCATGATCATTGATACAGGCTTGAGCCCCGATCAAACCTTGTTCAGCACGCTGTGGAATACCGGGCTTTCCAGCGGTCGCACGGTGCAGCGGGTAGTCACATTGCGTAGGCCGGGCTTTTTGGGTTTTGGCTACGGCAGTGTAGAAACCAGTACGGCCGATGCCTGTGGCCACGGTACCAGCATGGCTGGCGCAGCCGTATCGCCCCGCAACGCCAGTGGTGGCACTGTAGGCGTGGCTTACAATGCGGGCCTTACCAGCGTAAGGGCAGCAGTAGATGTACTCATCAGCGAAAGCCGCGAAGTAAAGGGCGTGGCCGATGCTTTTGTACTGGCGGGCAACTCTGCCGACGTGAATATTGTGAGCATGAGCATGGGCAGCCTCACCAGCCAGGGCAGTATTTCTGATGCAGTAAATTTTGCGCACAATCGCGGCAAGCTCATTTTCTGTGCAGCCGGTACTTCGTTTGGCCTGACGGCCGGTTGGTACGGCGTTGTGTTTCCTGCCAATATGAGCATTGTAAATGCCGTAACCGGCGTAAAAGATGATGGCCGCACCCGCTGCGATGCCTGCCACGATGGAAGCGAAGTAGACTTTACGGTAGTGATGGAAAAGCGCAGCAACGGCCGCAAGCCTTTGAGCACCGCTCAAAGCGGACTGGCGCCCAGCACTGTAGGAGGTAGCTCGGTAGCTACCGCCACTACCAGCGCCATGGCGGCGCTTATCTGGAGCCGCTTTCCTACACTCACCCGCGACCAGGTACTGCAGCGCATGATTTTGAGCGCCAGCAACTACCCCAGCAAAAGCGGCAGCCTGGGTTGGGGCAATGTAAATGCTGACCTGGCTACTAACTAGGCCTTACTTGTAGGAAAAATGAAAGCGCCGGCTGCTGCAGGAATACATACTGCGCAGCCGGCGCCTTGTTTGTAACCTACAGGTGGCGATGGCGTTGTTGCTAAGATGCTTTAGTAGCCGGCTACACTATCATCGCCGCGTTTGTCGCCCACCACTTCCAGCTTGCCAGCGGATGTAATCAGTATCATTTCGGTGGCACTCCACGGGCCGCCTTCCACTATTTTGTATCCCATCGCCTCCAGCGCTAGCCGTACGGCGGGTGGAAAGTCATTTTCAACGCGTACCTCATCGGGCTGCCACTGGTGGTGAAATTTCGGTTTATTCACGGCATCAAAGGCATTCATGCCAAAGTCAATCACATTGACAATGCTTTGCAGTACCGAGGTGATGATGGTGGTGCCACCGGGGGTGCCCACTACCATGAAAGGGCGGTTGTTTTTCAGCACTATGGTGGGTGTCATACTGCTGAGCATGCGTTTGCCGGGCGCAATGGCATTGGCCTTGCCACCAATGGCCCCAAACATATTGGGCACGCCGGGTTGTACGCTGAAGTCGTCCATCTCGTTGTTCAGAAAAAAGCCGGCACCGCCCACCACTACTTTGCTGCCGTAGCCGCCGTTTAGCGTGGTGGTTACACTCACGGCATTGCCTTCGGCATCCATCACACTCAGGTGGGTGGTTTCCATGCTTTCGGCGTGGGGCGTACCGGCCTTTACCGCCGTGCTTACGCTGGCACGGGTGCTATCGTAGTCGGCCATGCGCTGCTGCAGGTAGGCGGGTGCCAGCAGGCCTTTCACCGGCACCTGCCAGTAGTCGGGGTCGCCCAGGTGCTCGGCACGGTCGGCATAGGCCCGGCGTTCTACTTCGGTCATCAGCTGCACACTTTTAGCCGTTTGAAAACCGTAGGCGGGGAGTGGACGGTCTTCCAGCATCTTCAGCATTTGCGCCAGCAGTACACCACCACTACTTGGTGGCGGCATTGATAGGATCTGGTAGCCTTTGTAGTCAAAGCTGATCAGC
>CANHEC010000150.1 GCA_947459455.1 Chitinophagaceae bacterium | reverse complement strand
GGTGCCGTTTACTTGTTTTGCTTTAACCTGGAGCAAAATCAGTTTGTACAGCTTGCTGCTGGCTTCACGCCGGCGGATGGCGCAGCAGGTGATGGTTTCGGCACCGCTATCTGCATGAGAACAGGTAATGCCACGCCTGGCTTTTTTGCCAGTTCGCCTTTCAAAACTATCGGCAGTAATATTGGTCAGGGAAAATGCTATCGAATGGAATTGTTTAGTTCTACTTGTAGCGGAGCAAACCTTTATTATGACAACATAGCAACCACTCAATCCTTCGTTTTGGCAAACGGAGCCGCCTTTGATTTTTTTGGCGGATCACTGGCATATTCGCCAAACTTCAACACCAGTTCTTTTAAGGATGCCTTTGCTGTGGGATGCACAAGAAGAACTATCAACGGTCAAACCAACCAGGGTGCAGTGTATGTATACGCCACTCCTGAAATTGGAAATCTAACTTTTCCTTTGTACAAAGAATTGGTTGCGTCCGATGGCAATGCAAATGATTTTTTCGGGACCTCCATTGCTTTCGATACCAGAACGCCCACTCTGGGAATCGTAGTCGGCTGCCCCGGAAAAGAAAATGGCACCATCAGCAGGCAAGGGGCCGTGTATGCATTTCGTATAAGTTTTCCCATCGACCAACTGGAGCAATTTTCAAAAATCAGTTTGCCCAATGGCATGGCTAATGATGACTTCGGAGCCAGTGTAGCGTTTGGTCCCAATGGCGTTTTAATGGTTTCCTGCCCCGGCGATGACGAAGGTGCAACAGATGCGGGTGCAGTGCTTGCTTATGAACCCAATGTAGATCCCCGACAACCTGTCTTTTATCAAAGAGCAAAAATTTTGGGTGTCGGTCCACAAGCCAATAGTAAAGTAGCAACTGCCATCAGCATCGATCAAAACGCAAAAAAATATGTACTGGGTATTCCTAACTGGGACATGCCAGGCAAGACCGATGCCGGAAAAATCATCATCGGTGACATCTTTAATTGAGCGATGTTGGCTTAAACTCATGCTGTTAGCCATACCCAATCAGGAATGCAAATACCTATGTGCCGTTCAGGCATTCTCATAACGGGTCGCTGCCAGCACCACCACCGATACAGTCTTCAATTTCCCGTTACACCTGGCAGTTTGCCCCGCAGCACCCGACCTTATTGTTGGCAATAGGTCTCCTCCCCTGGCCATTGCACCCTCGAACAACAACATCGGGCATTATCAAAGCTGCACTGTTGCTTGGTGCATTGCCGATGATGATGCTTGCTCACTTTTGCCAACATATATACATTGGCACCAACGAACAGGCTGTAAGACTACATACAAAAGGTACCGGCAGCGCTATGCAAATCATACTGGAAGAAAATGCAGCAACTGTACTGCGCATCTGCCATGATGCCCACGCCTAGAATGGCGACCACGCACTTCTCGTTACTGCAAACCTCTGCACTTGTCCAAAACAGATTTCCGGGCGGGTACAGCAGTTCAATCCATCAGTCAGGTCTACATGAGTAGTTCCAAAACCAATTGGACTTACTCATTCCGCAGGCCGTATTTCTTAACCAGCAGTTTGGTTTCGTTCTTTTTTACAATGATCTCAAACAAATTATCGTACTGCTGATCCGGAATATTGCCTTCAAACCCAGGCTGCAGCCCCACCGCCCGAATCATTTGCGGCACCGTATTGCTATGGCCCACCACCAGGTAGCTTTTGCCTTTGCGCCCCATCAGCACCCGCAGCAGCGAGTCGCCACTGGCATAGGTGGTGGTATCGAGGCCGGCGGCACGGGCCGTGGGCAGGGCTGTTTGCGCCGTGCGGATGGTGTAGGTAGTAAACACGCCGCTGATCTTTTTCCCGGCCAAACTATCCTTCAGCGTTTCAGCCCGCTGCAGCCCCTCGCCGCTGAGCGGTACATTGCCACTGGGGGCACTTTTTTCGCCATGGCGCACCAGGTATATATGGGTAGCGGATTGGCAGCTGCAAAGCATGGCTAATACAGCCAAGGATAGTAATCGTTTCATCGCCGGTGGTTTTGTGCGAAAGCAGGTAAATTGAGGGCATGAAAATAAGGTTTCACCCGGCACACCTCTTACCGCTGATCCTGCTGGCCGATGTGGCCCAGGCCCAGCCCTACCGCTGCGGCCAGCCATTACCCCGCCCTGCCATGAGCAGTGCTCAGCAGCAGCGCCTCGATAGCCAGCTGGTAGCCGCCCTGCACAGCTACCGCCAGCAGCCCGGGCCCGATGGCCTGATATGGGTGGCCCGCCGCTACGGCTACCTGGGCCATTACGATAGCGCCATCCATTGGCTAAGCCAGGGCATACAGCAGTACCCGGCCGATGCCCGCCTGTACCGCCACCGCGGCCACCGCTACCTTACCACCCGCTGCTACCCGCAGGCCGTGGCCGATTTGGAAAAAGCCGCTGCCCTGGTGCAGGGCCTGCCCGACGAAACCGAACCCGACGGCCAGCCCAATGCCGCCGGCATACCCACCAGCACCCTGCAGCAAAACATATACTACCACCTGGGGCTGGCCTACTGGCTGCAGCGCCAGTGGCCGCAGGCCCGGCAGGCGTGGCAGCGCTGCCTGGACCTTAGTACCAACCCCGATGCCTACGTAAGTGCGGCCAACTGGCTGCACCTGGTGCTGCGCCAGCTGGGCGATGAAGCCGCCGCCTGCCGCCTGCTGGGCACCATCAGCCCCCGGGCCCAGCTGCTGGAAAACGAAGTATACCTGCGCATACTGCTGCTGTACCAGCAAAAGCCCGCCACCGATAGCCTGCTGGCCCAACTGCAGCAGCAGCCGGCCGATGTGCAAGGTGCCACCTGGCTGTACGGCCTGTACCGCTACCTGCGCTGGCGGGCCGAGCCACAAGCCGCCGCCACCGTAAAAGCCCGCCTGCTGGCCACCGGACAGATCGCCAGCTTTGGCTACATAGCCGCCGAAGCCGAGGAGTAATGAGCCTGGCAGCTGCAAGCTTTCCGTAGTTGTACGCACGGCTGCGTAGTAGCAACTGCCTAACTTTTCACCTACCCGTTATGGCTGTAGGTGCTTTTCGTAAATATTTCATTCCGGTGTGGCGCAGTGCGCCGCTGCTGCGGCTGGTGCTATGGCTTATGCTGGGCATTGGCCTGGGCGATTGGGTGGCAGCTGCAGTATACCAACATCGCTGGTGGGTGGCAGCCGGCACGGCCCTGCTGCTTTTGCTGGCTGCGCTGGTGCGCCGGCAGCGCATCATTAGCTCATGGGGGCTGGCCACTGCGCTGGTACTGGCTGGCATGTTGCTGGTGGCGCATCGGCACGCATCTTTTTACCCGCATTTTGCCGGCAGGCTTTACCAGCCCGGCATGGTGGTAAAGGCGGTACTGCTGGAGCAACCACAAGCCAAAGAAAAATCAGTGAAAGCCGATGCCCGCCTGTACCGCTGGGTAGCTGCCAGCCAGCAGTGGCAGTACATGGCAGGAAACGCTATTCTCTATTTCGAAAAAAGCGAAACGGCTGGCCGACTGCAACTTGGTAGTCAGGTGCTGGTAAAAGCCAGCTTGCAACCCATCAAAAATGCCGGCAACCCCGGCGGCTTCGATTACCAGCAGTACGCCGCCCGGCAGGGGCTGTATTTTCAAGCTTTTCTAAAAGATGCCGACTATGCGCAGCTACCCGGCCTGCAGGTACACTGGCTGGCGCAAACGCTACAGCAATTGCACAGCAGCGTACTGCGCCTGCTGCAGCGCTATGTGCGCCCTGCCGAGGCCAGCCCGGTGGCACAGGCCCTGCTCATCGGCTACCGCGGCGATCTCGATAAAACCCTGGTAGAGCAATATGCTGCCACCGGCGTGGTGCACATCATTGCCATCAGTGGCATGCACCTGGGCATGATATACGGCGTGCTGCTATTGCTGTTGCGGCCATTAGGACAGCGGCCTGCCATGCGCTGGCTCCGGCTACTCATTACGCTCGGCATCATCTGGCTGTTTACGCTGCTTACCGGGGCAGCTCCGTCCATTAGCAGGGCAGCGGTTATGTTTACAGTGCTGGCGCTGGGGCAGTTGTACAGCCGCAAAGTGTCCATTTACAACTCACTGGCGGGCGCTGCCTTGTTACTGTTGCTGCACAATCCATTTGCACTGTGGAATGTCGGGTTCCAACTCAGCTTTGCAGCAGTGCTCAGCATTGGCGTGTTTTACCAGCCGCTGATGCGCAGCTGGCAGCCCCGCACCTGGCTGCTGCAGCAGGCCTGGCAGCTCATGGCCGTTACGCTGGCGGCGCAGGTGCTCACACTGCCGCTGGGCATTTACCATTTCCACCAGTTTCCCGTTTATTTTTTGCTGGCCAATGTGCTGGCCGTGCCCCTGAGTGCGGTGGCGCTGTACCTGCTGCTGGCCCTGCTGGCCTTTGGTTGGTGGCCTGCCGTGGCGCAGTGGCTGGGCTGGCTGGCCGGGTGGTCTATCGTCGCCCTCAATCAGTACATCATTTGGGTCAGCAGCCTGCCCCGCACCACCATTGGCCATATCCAAATAGGCTGGTGGCAGGCGGCCCTCATGTTTGTACTAATAGCCTGCCTGGCCTGGTGGTGGCTGCACCGCCAGCCCGCCATGCTGCCCGCAGCCCTGGCCTGCCTGCTGGTGCTATTGGCGGCCCGCAGCTGGCAGTACTACGATAGCAGCCGGCAGCAGCGCCTTATTGTGTACAATGTGCCCCGCCACACCGGCATCGAGCTGGTAAGCGGCCGCCACAGCCTGCTGGTAGCCGATAGCGCCCTGGTGGCACCCGGCTTTCTCCAAAATTTTCACTTGCTGCCGGCCCGCATCTACCACCAGTTTCAGCCACAGCGCTACCTGGTACTACCGCCCGATAGCAGCAACCAGTGGCTGCAGCTGGGCCAGCGGCGCGTCTTACTGTTGCGCCAGCGGCCCCACTATCGGCGCAGCCAGCCGGTACAGGCCTCGCTGGTCATCATCAGCGGCAGCCTGCGGGCCGATCCGTACAAGGTGCTGGCACTGGTGCGCAGCCCGCAGTGGGTGCTGGATGGTAGCTGCAGCCGCTACCGCATGCGCCAGTGGCGCCAGGCAGCCGATAGCCTGGGCCTGCGCCTGCACGCCGTGGGCCAGCAGGGGGCGTGGGTGGAATAAGCCATCCTGTCGGCTACAACTACTAGCTATCCCAACTTACCCGATCTGTTCCGTGTGCTCTGTGCCCTCTGTACGAGCAAAGCCGAAGGCAGCAAGCTGACAGCAAAAGGCCATTCCCCATATTAAATCAGGCCGTAATAATCCCCTCTGCGCCTTTGCGAAAAACACGGGTCCTGCTGAAGAATAAGAAATAAGGAAGAACAGAATAAGGAATGAATAAGTGAGGGCTGTCAATCTCCAATCTCAAATATGAAACTCTGCGCCTCAGCGAGAAATTCTCTCCCTCAGAAGAATAAGAAATAAGGAATAACAGAATAAGGAATAAATAAGGGAGGGGGGCAATCTCGAATGCTAAATCATCGATTTCAAATGTGCATCCCCTAGGCCGATGCGAGAAATGCTCTCCTGCAGATAAAATCAGCCATCAACCCTCAGAAATCAAAAACTTTCTTCGTGCCCGCTACGAGCTCTCCCGCCTGCTGCGGGACAACTTGTACGAGAAGCGAATGACGCCCCACCGGCATTGCCTACATTTGCGCCGCCGCCGCATGGGCCCGGGGCGCCGCGCCTCCCGCCAGCTGTCGGTTTCTACTTCACAACCAACCACTTATGAGCAAGCCGATCAAAAGCGCTTTGATATCCGTGTTTTACAAAGACGGACTGGAAACCCTGGTACCTACCCTGCACCAACTGGGCGTAACCCTGTACAGCACCGGTGGTACGCAGCAGTTTATCGAAAAATTAGGCATTCCGGTGGTGCCGGTAGAAAACCTGACCAGCTACCCCAGCATACTGGGCGGCCGGGTAAAAACCCTGCACCCCGTGGTGTTTGGCGGCATCCTGGGCAAGCGGGCCGATGCGGTGCATGTGCAGGAAATGGGCCAATATAACATTCCCGAAATCGACCTGGTCATTGTGGACCTCTATCCTTTTGAAGAAACGGTAGCCAATACCAGCGAAGAGTCGGCCATCATCGAAAAAATTGACATCGGTGGTCCCAGCATGATTC
>CANHEC010000149.1 GCA_947459455.1 Chitinophagaceae bacterium | reverse complement strand
ATCATGGCGTGGTACTGCCAATAATAGCGGCGGGCATCTTTAGCACCTGCAGCTTTCATACGCAGCCAGCGATAGGCCAGCCACGGCAGGCACAGTGCCAGCAGCAGCAGCCCGCCTAGTACGGCCAGGCAGGTCCACAGCACCCGCGGCCAGTTGGTAGGGGTGGTATCGGTTTTCTTTTTGTCCAGCGCCGCTTTCTCTTCCTCACTCAGCATGATCTTGATTTCATCGATCGGGGCGGGTTTGGGAAAGCGTTGCATCAGCGAGGCGGCCGAATCGGTTTCCTGTGGCGGCAGTTCTTTGAACTGGAGCGAGTAAGACACGGCCACGATGTTGTCGCCCGGCTTCAGTTGCGATAGCTGCACCGTGCCGGTATCGTGCAGCACCTTGGCCAGGCTCACGTCCATTTCCATGGGGGCGGTAGGCTGTACTTCGTAGGGCTGGTCCCAGTACAGCAATTTTTCTACCTGCATCGTGGCCCGCTTGGCTGCGGTGTCTATGCGAGTGGCCTTGCCGTTGGCTACCAGCCAGGCCGTTTGGCTGGCCAGCGGCGGTGTTTGGTCGGGCTGCGGGGCTTGCTGCTGGTCGGCATCGGGCACGGTGGTGTCAAAATCGAGCCAGCCATACTCCGGAAAATACACCTGTACCCACGCATGGGCCTGGTCTTCGTAAAACCAATACCAGCCGGGGTTTTTGTTGCTGCGGTCTACCGTTAAAAAACCGGTGGCCACGCGGCTGGGGATGCCCAGCGAACGCAGCATGAACAGCGTAGCACCAGCGTAATAAGCACAGTAGCCTTTTTTGTTTTGAAATAAGAAGTAAGTGAGCTTGTTGGCACTGGGCATACCCGGTACGCCGGGATTATCGCTGTACTTGAAAGTGGGCTCGCCGTTTTCATCTTTTTTCAAAAAGTAGTCGCGTACGGCCAGCACTTTGTCAATGTTCGTTTTTGCGCCAGCCTGCGCTACGATGCTGGCTGAAAGGGCCCGAATGCTATCGTAGTCGGCGCCGGCAGGCATGTAGGTGTAGTACTGCAAAAAGCTGGGCGGCAAGCCGGCATAGCTGTTGGTACTGCGCAGCGCCTCGAATCGTTGCTGCTGAAACGCATCCAGCGCAGCATCTCCGGCGGGGTTGTACACAAAGTAGGCGCTGTTCAAATCGCTGACGAGCATTTTAGCCCGGTAGGCACTGCGGTAGATGTCCTTGTTTTCATCGGGTACCGAAATGGGCTGTGCAAAAAAAGCAGTGCTGGGGGCTGTAAAAAGTCTTGCACTCAGGTTGTGCTTGTACACTTCTACCGTGGCTACCCGCCGGTTGCGCCGGCTCATGGCACGGGTTAGTACACTGGTGTCGGCTTTGGTAAAAAACAGCGGTATCTGCGATACATCGGGGCTGAACAGATCGTTATACGGGCGCAGGCTGTCTATTTCAAACGTCTGCGTTTCCGTATCAAACTTGCTGTAGTAGTTGCTGACAAAATAGAGTGGGTTCGGCGTTTTGCCGTCGGGAAAATAGTTGTCGAGCTTGGCTACAAAAAGGATGGAGTCCTTATTGGGCTTGTTGTTATTGGCGCCCAGCCCCATGCTGTTATTGCTGGTGGTGCCGGTACCATCGTTGCGGGTCAGGCTATTGCTCGGGTTGTTGTCTTCCTTTTTTTGTGCAGCGCCCCATTCTTTTTCTACTGCTTCCAGCTGCGGTTTGTAGTACTGCATCAGACCGGCTATCAGCAGTAGCAGCAGCACACCAAAGCCAGCCAGTCGTTTGGTCAGCATCCACAGCAGGTGCGGGTCGTCTTCGTTCAGGTTGCGCAGCAGCTCGCTGGTGTAAATGATGTAAAAGCAATACAGCAGCGTAGGTGCAAAGATCACCACCAGTTGGTCGCTCTTCAGCACCGATACGGTGGCCACTACCACCGCCATAGCGGCCAGCAGCAGCAGGCTCCAGGCCACGCTGAAAAAACGAGCCCGGGCAAAGCCATAGCCGGTACACCAGCCAATGAAAAAGAGCAAGGCCGTAGTGCCATATTTTACTGTCCAGAAGTAGGCATCAAACTCGCCGGTAAGCCCCCGGCTGATGCTGTAGCCAATGATGCTGTGCGCCAGCAGCAGTACCGCTGTAAGAGGTACAAACCGAAAGCGCCGGCTGAATACGCTCAGCCCTATCAGCAAGCCCAGCGCATAATTCAGCGTTTGGCGTTGCCATTGGTTTTGCAGCAGCGCAAAAAACTGGTTGGCATAAAAAATGGCATAGCCCATCACCGCTATGGTGGGCAGGCCCAGCAGCAGGTACAGGGCTATTTCTTTCTTGGTGCTATTCCATCTTCCAGCCAGTCGCATGTTTGGTTTGCTTTATCCTACGCGTACTACCGTCGCTTCGTGGCGCCGCAGTACCTCCTCCAGTGTTTGTTCGTTTGCCCGCAGGGCCCGCCCGGTCTGAAAACGACTCAGTTCGGAAAAGCCCTGCTTTTCAAAATCATTCTTCGGAATAATGAAGATCCACTTCAGCCAGTTGCCCAGCCAATTGCGGCGCAGCGCCTGTGTCAGCCTTACCATTACCACGGTGCAGCGCTGCTGGTCGCGTTGCAGCAGCTGGTCCAGTTGCTCGGCACTGCTCAGGCTGTGGATGCATACCACGGCGCTGCCTTTGGCCGGCACAGCACTCAGCAGGTCGTAGGTATGCTGCCAGTTGCTGGCCGCCAGCTGGTACTCGGCCTGCTCGGTGGCATTGTTCAGGTGGCGGTGGGGCAGGGGTTGGTCGGCTATCATCTTCACGGCCCGTCCGGCTTTGGTCAGCTGCTGGTAAATGCTGTAGCAGGCATTTTTAAAAAAGTCGAGCCCCCGGGTATTCACCAGGTAGTTATCGGGCATGTGCAGACTGTCGTAAAAACTGGTGTACAGGTAAATGTGCGAAGCAAACGGATCCAGCACCTCCGGCACCCGCACCACCAGCTCTTTATTGCGGGCATATATCTTCCATACGATGCGCCGCACATCATCATTGTCCTCAAAGTTTTTGTAGTTCAGATATTCACCCTCTATCCGCTTCAGTTCTTCTATCCGCACATTCTCTTCCTCGGTACGCTGGGGGCTCACCTGCTGCTCGGGCAGGCCGGCTGGCAGCGGGCGGGTAAAAAAGCTTTGCTTCACCGGCAGCCGCAGGCTGAAGCTGAAAAACTGAAAGTAGTCTTCGAAGTACACCAGCATTTGCTGCACTTCATATTCACGAATAGCAGGCAGCGGCCAGCGGTACCAGCCGCTTTGGCGGCCGCTAAACCACGCAGCACCCTGCTGCCGTTTGATCAGCTGAAACTTGGGCGACAGCTTCACATCGTCGTAAATGAACCGGAAGCGCAGAAAACCGAGCAACGGCCGGTACAGCGGGCTAATGTCCATATTGATGCGCCGACCCGCCTGGTTGGCCTCGGTTAGTTCGGCATTGTCCAGCTGCACCTGTACCTGGCGGCTGCGCAGCTGCCAGGCAAATAGGGCAAAGGGCACCAGCACCGTGAACAAGGCCAGCCCCAGCAGGATGCTGATGGCGGCCAGGCCCGCCTGTACCAGCAGGCTTAGCAGGCTACCCGCCAGCGAGGGCTCGGGCGGCTGCTGGCGCTGCAGCCACCACCATGCCAGCAGGGCGGCCGCTGCAAAAAGCAGCAGGTAGTGCCGCACCGGTACAAACAGGGAGTAGTAAGAAAGGCGTTGCCGCCAGGTAGGTTGCGCCATTTGAAGAATCGGTCAAATAAAAACAGCGTTTGCAAAATACAGCCATTCCCCGTCGGGCCCATGCCGTCGGCCGGGTATTTGGGGTTAATGATTGCTAAAAGTGTACAATGGGTTTACAACTGTGCGCAGCGGCACCGCCACCGTGCCACAAGGTCGGCGCCCCTTACATTTGCGCACCATGGCTCATTCGCTTATACATCACCTGCAGTGCCCGGTATGCGGCAGCCGCCATATTGCGCCGGCCCTGCAGGCTACCGATCATACTGTCAGCGGCCAGGTGTTTGCCATTTGGGCCTGTACCGATTGCACCGCTCGTTTTACCCAAGATGTACCCGATGCCGACAGCATTGGGCCCTACTACGCGGCCGATAGCTACATCTCGCATACCGATACCGATACCGGCCTCATCAGCAAGTTGTACAAACTGGCCCGCCGATATACCCTCCGGCTCAAAACCCGGCAGGTGCAGCGCCTCAGTGGCCGCAGTGCCGGCCACCTGCTCGATGTGGGAGCTGGTACCGGCGCCTTTGCCCATGCCATGCAGCAGGCTGGCTGGCAGGTCACCGGCCTCGAGCCCGATGCAGGCGCCCGGTCGGTAGCTTACAAAAACTACCACCTGCAGCTGCAGTCGCCAGATCAGCTGGCCCATTTGCCGGCCAATAGCTTCCATGTTATCAGCCTGTGGCATGTGCTGGAGCATGTGCATGCCTTGCACGATTATTTCGATCAGTTTCAGCGCCTGCTGGCACCCGATGGGGTAGTGCTCATAGCCGTGCCCAACTACCAGAGTGCCGATGCAGCGCATTACCAGCAGCACTGGGCCGCTTACGATGTGCCCCGTCACCTCTACCATTTTTCACCGCGTTCGCTATCGGCGGTGGCTGGTCTGCACGGTTTCACAGTAGCGCAGCGCCTGCCCATGTGGCTCGATGCGTTTTATATCGCCCTCCTTAGCGAGCAGTATCGCCATGGCCGCCAGCGCCTGATAGCAGCGGGCTGGCAGGGGCTGCGCAGCGTACTACGTGCCCGGCGTTCGGCCGATGCCGCCAGTTCGCTGGTGTATGTGCTCCGGCGGCGTTCGTCCTAATTTTTTATTGGGGGCTCTCAGCAGCGGTGCATAGCCCGGCTACCCTACGCCACTGCCCCAGGGTACCGTGCGGCGGCCGCTTTGGGGGCGGCCTTGCACCCCCGGCCATGCCGGGGCCGGGCAGCGGCGCAGCCCATCAGCAGTTGCTACTAACCTCAGCATTTCGCCCAGCCATATTTGCATACAATCCTTTGCCAGCCTGCCGTTGCGGCGGTTCTGTCTTCATTTTCCTGCCATCGGGGCACATCGGCTATCAGTGGTGCAGGCTTTGTTGCCTGCTTTAGTAGTTGCATTTTTTTTAAACAACCCTCTCTTTATATGAACCTCAACAACTTCACGATCAAGGCGCAGGAAGTGGTGGCCGCCAGCCAACAGGTGGCTTTCAACCACAACAGCGTCAACATCGAAACCGAACATATCCTGCAGGCCTTGCTCAATCAGGAAGATTCGCCGGTGGAGTTCTTACTGAAAAAGAACAACGTATCGGTAAATGTGCTGCAGAGCAAGCTGGAGGAAGCCATCAACAAATTGCCCAAGGCAGGGGCTGGCGCTACGCCGGCACAAGCCATCGGCCGCGATGCCAACACAGCCGTTTTGCGGGCTGGTACTGTGCTCAAAACTTTTGGCGACGAGTTTGTAGCGCCTGAACACCTGCTGCTGGCTTTGCTGCAAGGCAGCGACAGCACCGCCAAAATGCTGAAAGAAGCAGGTCTTACCGAAAAGGGATTTGTGGCCGCTGTAAAAGAGTTGCGCAAGGGCGACACCATCCAATCGCAAACGCAGGAAACACAGTTCAATGCGCTGAACAAGTATGCCAAGAACCTGAATGAAATGGCCCGCCAGGGCAAGCTCGATCCGGTAATCGGCCGCGATGAAGAAATCCGCCGGACGCTGCACATCCTTAGCCGCCGCAGCAAAAACAACCCCATACTGGTGGGCGAGCCAGGTGTGGGCAAAACCGCCATTGCCGAAGGCCTGGCCATGCGCATTGTAAATGGTGATGTGCCCGAAAACCTGAAGAGCAAAATCATTTATGCCCTCGACATGGGCCAATTGATAGCCGGTGCCAAATACAAAGGTGAGTTTGAAGAACGCTTGAAGGGCGTGGTAAAGGAAGTGGCCACCAGCGATGGCGAAATCCTTTTGTTTATCGACGAGATTCATACCCTGGTAGGTGCCGGCGGCGGCGAAGGCGCCATGGACGCCGCCAATATTTTGAAGCCGGCCCTGGCCCGTGGCGAACTGCGTGCCATTGGTGCCACCACGCTGAACGAATACCAGAAGTATTTCGAAAAAGACAAAGCACTCGAACGGCGTTTTCAAAAAGTAATGATCGACGAGCCGAGCATAGAAGATGCTAT
>CANHEC010000148.1 GCA_947459455.1 Chitinophagaceae bacterium | reverse complement strand
TGGGTATCAAAAACGTGATTGACTTTCCCAACGAGAATGCTACCGGATTTCTGAACCGCAAAGCCGCTATCATAAAGCCTGTAGAAAGCAAAGCCAGCGGCCAGAACATACGGAAAATGCGCTATGCCGATGTGCTGCTGATGAAAGCTGAAGCAGCTGCCTACACCGGCAAAGAAGGCGAATCACGTGACATACTGAACCTGATAAGAAACCGTGCCCGCAATAGCAGCAAACCAAAAGGTGCCATTGAAAACACTTTGACCTATGAGGCTAACAATGCGCCGGCCAATACGCTACCGCCGATTGCTGCCACCGTCACCGGCGATGCCCTGAAAAACGCTATCTGGCACGAACGCAGGACAGAACTGGGCATGGAATCTCTCCGCTTTTGGGATCAGGTGCGCACTGGCAAATATCTATCCTCACTGCCGGCGGCTATTCGCACGGCCTGCCAAAGCCATTGCATCACCGGTGGTGTCAATCCCATACCGGTGTTACCGCTGCCGCTCACCGAGGTTCAGAGCTGGGGTCTGGCACAAAACCCTGGCTATTAAATCAATCAAAAAAACTGCACATCATCATGAGATACTCATCGCATAAAACCGGCCAATTCAGCGCAGCGCTGGCCCTGGCAGCACTCTTGGCCGGCACGCAGGGTTGCACTAAAAAAGAATTCTCTGCCGATTACGATATCAACTGGCCGGTGCCAGTCATTACATCGGTTACACCTCTTCGGGATACCATTGGCAAAACCATTACCATCACCGGAGAGAAATTTGAGAAACTAAGTCGTGTAACCATTGGTACACCCGAAACGGATGCCAGGGTGATAAGCGCCAGCGCTACGCAAATACGAGTGGAAATACCACGAACCGTAAGCGCAGGCCCCATTACGGTATACACCAACTACAAGCAGAAAAAAGTAAGCGAACAAAGCTTCACACCTGTATTCCTCGATGCCAGGGTAACACAATGGCCCACACGTATTACCCGCGGTCAGGCCTTTAGTATAAAAGGCGAAAACATGGACATGGTAACAGAGGTAATGATAGACGATGCAAGGGTAAACATAGCCCCCGCTGCCGCAGGCAATACAACCGAACTGAGTGTGGGCACACAAGGCCTCACACTGGCCGACGAAGTAGTGGTAAAGATTACCAAAGCCCGTGCAGGCATTGTAAATGGTACTTCAGCCAAAATAAAAGTAGAAGCGCCTTCAGATCTGTTTACACCTGAGCCAGCGGTTATTCTGTTTGACTTTGAAACCGGCAACAATCCGTTTTTACAGGCGGGCGGCACTCCTACCAGTGGCTTCAATACCAGCGGAGCTCCCAAGGGCCGCGGCCAGCGCTACCTTACGGTACAGCAAAGCGGTGCTGCCAACTGGACCTATCTGGGAGATGCCACCACCACCGGCACAATCGACCTTACCAAGTTTCACAAACCGCACATCAGCTTTTTGGTAAACACCCGCGGTAAGCAAGGCTATTTCCAATTCGAGATATCGCAGGCGGGCACCAAGTGGGGTATGCATTTCACACCGGCCATCTCTCCGTTTGACTATGTAATGTCCACCGCCCGCTGGACGTGGGTGAGTGTACCGCTGGAGCCCGCCAACCTGAGCAAATGGGGCGGCAGCGGAACCAGCTACGATCCCAAAGGATTGCTGGAGTATGCCAAGCTGGGCTTTAGCACCGGCAATGGTGCCGGCGATTGGGAAATAAACGTGGACCAGGTAATGATTACCGATGGAGCACAAAAGCCGGTGTTCAACGCCTGGGATTTTGAAGATGGTGTGAATCCTTACAGCGGCTCAGCCAATAGCGGACTGAATCAAAGTGGCATACCAAGCATTAGTGGCAACAACTACCTGACTGTAAGCCTGGCCAATGCCGGCAACTGGAACTGGACGGGAGATATGTACAAAGCCGGCCCGGTAGACCTGAGTCAGGTGGCCAATGGCTACATCAATTTTTGGGTAAACACCAACGGCAAAAGAGGCTTCTTCCAAATTGAAACCACACAAGCCAACGTAAAATGGGGCGGCAACCTGGATGCCAACGACTACCTGGTACAAACCAACGGTTGGAAACTTTACTCCCTGCGGCTTGCCGATATTCAGTGGAGCAAATGGGGGGGCACTGGTACCGCCACGGGCCTCGATCCCAAAGGCATTTTAGATTATTTAAAAATTGGATTCTCTACCGGCAATATTGCCGGCCCCTATGAGGTGAACATCGATGACGTGTACATCTCAGATGGTCCAATGTTTTGATGACGACCAGAAGTGGATCATGCAGGCAATTATCCATCGATTTATAGTAAGTGCTTCGTTAGTGTTGAGCATGTCGGGCCCCTTGTGGGCCCGGCCTGCCGACAGCCTTGTACGCCGGGTGCAACACCAACTTGTGCGCCTTGGTCAGCCTTACTATTTCATGGGTACCAATTACTGGTATGGTGCGGCAGCCTGCATTACCGCACAAGGCCGCCAGCGGGTAGCCCACGAGCTCGATTTTTTGAAAGCACAAGGCGTAACCAATGTACGGGTGCTGGCAGCCGGCGAGGGCACCGGCCCCATCAACGGGATGCTGCGGGTAACACCAGCCTACCAGCCGCAACAGGGTAGCTTTAACGAAAGCGTACTAATCGGTCTGGACCACCTGATGGTAATGCTGCGCCAGCGAGGCATGACAGCTGTGCTTTACTTGAGCAACAACTGGGACTGGAGCGGTGGCTTTTTGCAATACCTGAATTGGAATGGCCTGCTACCCGACGTGGACATGCACCGCAAGCTGACCTGGGATGAAAACCGCGATGTAGTAAGTCGATTTTATACCTGCGAACCTTGCATGGCGGCTTACGACATTCAAGCGCAGCGAATCGTAAGCCGCACCAATACAATTACCGGCCAGCCTTACAGCCACGATGTGAGCCTGATGGCCTGGGAACTAGCCAATGAACCGCGACCCATGCGCCCCGCTGCTATTGCAGCCTATGTTCAATGGATACGACGGGCCTCCGGCCTTATCAAGAAAAATGACCCCTACCACCTCGTCACCACCGGCAGCGAAGGCGAAGCAGGCAGCGAAACCATCGAGGTATTCACACAAGTACATGAACTGCCCGATATCGACTATGCCACCATTCACATTTGGCCCAAAAACTGGGGCTGGTTTTCCGATACTGCCATTGGTCAATTGCTGGCTACGGTAATGGCCAACACTCAACGCTACATAGAACAGCATATGGCCGTAGCTACCCGCCTGCAGCAGCCATTGGTGCTCGAAGAATTTGGTTTACCCCGCAATGGTCATTCGTTTTCGCCTTCGGCGGCCACTTCGCTGCGAGACCAATACTTTACTGCAGTATTTGCGCAGCTACAGCGCAGTGCTGCCAGTGGCGGCGTATTAGCCGGTTGCAATTTCTGGGGCTTTGCCGGAAGCGGCCGGGCCAGCAAGGGCCACGTGTTTTGGCAACCAGGTGATGCGCTATTGGCCGATCCGCCACAAGAAGAACAAGGCCTCAACTCAGTGTTTGATACCGACGCCAGTACCTGGCAGCTCATCCGCTCATTTGCCCAACAATTACCTACTTACCAACCGCACTAGCATGCTTTTTTCCAAACACATTTTTATAATACTGTTAGGTAGCCTGCTGGCAGCCTGCACCTGGGGCCAGCCTGCGCTGCCGCCCAACCGCACGCCGGCTACCAAAGCCCTGTATGGCCACCTTGCACAATGGTACCGCCAGGGCAAGGTGCTGATAGGCCATCAGGATGATGTAGCCTATGGCGTAAACTGGCAATACCAACCAGGCCGAAGCGACGTGAAAGAGGTAACAGGTGCCTACCCTGCCGTACATGGCTGGGAACTGGGCAACCTTGAACTGGACTCTGTCCGCAACCTCGACAAAGTACCCTTCCCATTTATGCGCCAGCGCATCATTGATGCGTATCAGGCGGGAGCTATCATTACCATCAGTTGGCATGCCAATAATCCGATGACAGGCCAATCGGCCTGGGATCCCAAAGCAGGT
The DNA here is from genome assembly GCA_947459455.1 of Chitinophagaceae bacterium. Lineage (GTDB taxonomy): Bacteria > Bacteroidota > Bacteroidia > Chitinophagales > Chitinophagaceae > Phnomibacter. The sequence goes on along the minus strand of CANHEC010000148.1, from coordinate 2,196 downwards.
ACGGTAGCCAGCGTGCTGCCTGGTGGTAGCCGCCACCAGTTGTTTGTAGGTTGGCTGCACAAACTGGCAGACTTCTTAGCCAGCCTGGAAACAAAAAACGGAGAAAAGGTTCCGGTACTGTTTCGACCCTGGCACGAGCAAACCGGAAACTGGTTTTGGTGGTGCCAAAATGTATGCACCCCCGAAGAGTTTAAGCAACTGTGGACGATGACCGTGGACATATTACAGAACAAACGCGGACTGAAGCATCTTATTTGGGTGTACGACACCGCGGAGTTCAACTCCACTGCACACCTGCTGGAGCGCTATCCTGGCAATGCTTTGGTAGATATGATCAGCTTTGACAACTACCAATACGATGGCAATGGGGTAGGCAGCGGCACAGCCCGCTACCTGGCCGACAACAGCCGCCGCCTGCAGCTGCTAAGCCAGGCAGCCGATAGCCTTGGCAAACTGCCGGCCCTGGCCGAAACCGGCTACGAAACCATTCCGCAAAATGAATGGTGGACACAAACACTACTACCACTGCTACAGCAGCACCCGGTGTGCTATGTGCTGCTTTGGCGCAATGCCGGCAAAATGCCAGACACAGGCAAAATGCACTACTACGCACCTTACGCCGGCCATGCCAGCGCCCCCGATTTTGTTCGCTTTTTCAAATCGCCCAACATCGTGTTTGCCAATCAACTTTCGCATGCCACTACCTACCAATGATATTCTCAAGCAGTCGTTTTTATCAAGCAAGCAACGTTTAGTCCGGGAGTGTCTACTCCCGGAGCTTTCTGCTTTGCTGCATGAGCGGCCAGCTGCTATATTCAATGCTTATTCTACACTGCTATGAGAACAACTGAAAAAATTGGCCTGCGGGAAAAAATTGGATACGGCCTGGGCGATGCCGCCTCGTCCATGTATTGGAAGATTTTTGGCATGTACCTGCTTTACTTCTATACCGATGTATTTGGTATTAGTGCAGCAGCCGCAGGCACCATGTTCTTGGTTACCCGCATCTGGGATTCGCTTTTTGACCCCGTCGTAGGTGTACTGGCCGACCGCACCCATAGCCGTTGGGGCAAGTTCAGGCCCTATTTGCTTTGGGTAGCCATTCCATTCGGCGTCATCGGCATTTTTACTTTTTTCACGCCCTCCTTTGCGCAAACCGGCAAGCTGCTGTATGCATACCTCACCTATTCGCTCATGATGATGGCTTATTCCCTCATCAATGTACCATACGCTTCGCTGCTGGGTGTTATGTCGGCCGATGGCAAAGAGCGAACAGCACTGTCATCTTACCGCATGGTATTTGCCTTTGGCGGCAGCTTGCTGGCCCTTTGGCTCATTGAGCCACTCGTGAAATTCTTTGGTGAAACGACCAATGTACAAACCGGCTGGACCCTTGCCATGCTGGTATTCGCCATTATCAGCACCGCATTCTTTTGGGGCTGCTTTGCTTTTACCAAAGAGCGAATACAACCCATGCAGGATAAAAGCAATGCTTTGAAAGACGACTTAAAAGACCTGCTGAGTAACCGCCCATGGTGGGTGCTGCTTTGCGCCGGTATTGCAGCCCTCATTTTCAATAGCATCCGCGATGGTGCAGCTGTTTACTATTTCAAATACTTTGTTGCCGAAGACAGCAACGCCGCACTGAAACCATCTTTTTTACCGGCTTCTATGTCGCTGGCTACCCTGTACCTGCTGGTGGGTCAGGCCAGCAATATCATTGGCGTAGTGGCAGCTACACCAGTGGCCAATAAGGTAGGCAAGAAATCTACTTTTATTGGTGCCATGGTACTGGCAGCCGTACTAAGCTTGCTGTTTTACACAGCGGCCCGCGATAGCGTGTGGCTTATGCTGGCACTGCAAGTGTTCATCAGCATCTGCGCCGGCAGCATTTTCCCATTGCTGTGGAGTATGTATGCCGATATAGCCGACTACAGCGAGTGGCAAACCGGCCGCCGGGCCACCGGCCTCATCTTCTCGTCATCGTCTATGTCGCAAAAGTTTGGCTGGACCATTGGCGGAGCTGCAACCGGATGGCTGCTCGGCTACTTCGGATTTCAGGCCAATACCGCACAGTCCGACAATTCACTTTTGGGTATTCAGCTCATGATGAGCATACTACCGGCCATCGGAGCGGCCCTATCCGTCATCGCCATCTTTTTCTACCCGCTTTCCGAAAATAAACTCAGCGCCATG
>CANHEC010000147.1 GCA_947459455.1 Chitinophagaceae bacterium | reverse complement strand
GATCCAATACGAAATAGTGGCTCCATATGCGAATATTCGGCAGTGTGGCCGCTTTAGCCAGCAGCGCCCTTTCTATTTCCTGACCGGTTACGTCCTTATGGTGCAATATGCGATGCTCGCTGTGCCCTCCTTCACGGCCCAGTGCGTACTCACCATCCGCTGCCAGGTCGAACCGGGTGCCCCACTCAATGATTTCCCGGATACGTTCGGGCCCTTCCGTTACTACAAGCCGCACCGTTTCCTCATCGCACAGCCCATCACCGGCTATCAGGGTATCATCTATGTGTTTGCTGAAGCTGTCATTCATTTCGTCCCATACGCCGGCTATACCGCCCTGGGCATACTTGGTATTCGTTTCGTCGCTAAAGGTTTTGGTCAGCACCAGCACCTGCTTATCGGGCTGGGCTTCGGCCACTTTTACTGCGTAGGTAAGGCCGGCAATGCCCGAACCAATGACCAAAAAATCGGTTTGCATGTATTATTTGATTGGCTTCTGAAAAACGCCAGGCTATAGCGCATGGCTGTTGGCTAACAAAGCAGCGGCACCAGCGGTTCGATGGCGGAGCCAGCCAGCATCAGTTTGTTTTACTTGGGCTGGTACAGGTCGTGCTGTATGGCATATATCACCAGCCCGGCGGTGTTTTTTACTTGCATGCGTTCTATCAGCCGCTGGCGGTAGCCCTCTACCGTACGCACACTCATGTATAAGCGGTCGGCTATTTCTTTATTGGTATACTCTTCGCAAATGAGCTGAATTATCAAAATTTCCCGATCGTTAAAGTCGATCTTTTCCTGGCGGGGGCCGGCATGGCGGCTACGAGCCACCAGGGTTGCCAACTTTTTAGAAGTGCTCTTACAGTAGTACGTTTTCTCCATGTATACGTGCCTGATGGCTTCCTGCACTTCGTCTTTGTCAGCATTTTTAAGCAAATACCCCGAAGCACCCGCATCCAGCATTTCCATGATCTGCTCCTCTTCGTCGAACATGCTAAGGCCAATAATACCTATGCGGGGCAAGTCCGCCTTTATCTGGCGGGTAGCCTCAATGCCATCCATGATAGGCATTTTGATATCGGTAATGATGACATCCGGCTGCAGTTCCCTGGCCATTTGAAGTAGTTCGCGGCCGTTTTCGGCCTCGCCTATCAGTTCCACATGCTTGTTACGGCTTAGCATCAGCTTAAAGCCGTCGCGAAAAATCTCGTGGTCATCTGCTATCAGCACTTTTATCATGGTTCTGTGTATTGTGCGCCGCCAAAGGTATTTCGAACAGGTATTTCGTTCCCTTTCCCCTGCCCGATTCGAACGAAAAACTGCCTCCCATGACTTCTGTCCGGCTTTGCAGATTCAACAGGCCCAGCCCCCCTCCTCTCTTCGCTATTTCGCCGTAGTCAAATCCGACCCCATCATCTGCAGTGGCCAGGCGTATCCGCTCTTCTTGCAATTGCAGATCTATTACAAGCCGTTGGGCCTGCGAGTGCTTTACACTGTTGTGCACTATTTCCTGCACAAGACGGTAAATGTTTACCTCCTGCACTTCGTCCAGTCGCCTTTCAATACTGCACCTGAATTCGATGGCTGGCTGGCTCTGTGCTGGCATTTTTCCAATAAACTCAGCAATGGCAGCCCGCAAACCCTTGCGCACAAGTGTATTGGGCAGCAAGTTGTTCGATATTTCACGCATACGGCTGATGATATCATCAATGTACCGATTGCTTTTGTCGATCATCGCCTTCTCTTCAGGATCTTGCGGCTCCAGGTGGTTGATTTGAATTTTAACAGCAGACAGCAATGGGCCTACTTCATCGTGCAGGTCGCTGGCAATGCGCTTTCTTTCCTTTTCAAGTGTGCTTATTTCGGCCCGAATCTTCTCGAGGGACAGTTGACGAAACTTCTTTTGCTGCCGAATAATGGACACAATGAAGTACAGCAGTATGATACCGATGACGATAGAAACTGTCAGGATAGCCGTAAGAAGTTCTTTTTCCTCGGAATGCATAGCACAGCAATTAGGAAAACAAGGTATTGGAGCACGACAAGATAGCGGTTAAGGTCATTAATCTGTTTCAAAAAATCATTTGAAAACCCTCTCAGGGTGAATGCATCGTTGAAAATGCGATAAGTGTAGTACATCAGGAATCCGAGACAAAACAAAAACCGAGCATTGAACAACAAGCTTTGCTTGTGCTGTATGATCAGCGAATTAATGCACTGAATAGACAAAACAACCAGCGTGAGTGCAAACCCGATCCGAAACCAGAATCTGCTATGATCGATTTCCCATCCGTCGATCAAAAAATAATCTGCCACCCAAAGAACTGTGAGGGCCCCACCCACTATCAGGTGAGCATTTTTACCCAGTACTTTCCAGCGGGCAAACTGCCAGGTATACAGCCACATGAGCACCAGTACGAAATAATTATAGCTGGCTATAGACCGCATACCCACGCCCAGGTTGATGAGGATATAGCGAAGTGTTTCATTTAAAAAAAGCCCGGCAAATGCAATAATGACGGGCTTGTAAGCCGGCTCCATTTTGTTCCACTTTACCAGTCCGCCCAGCATAGGCAAAACCACCGACGCACCAAAGAGGTAGTTGATCAGATACTGCAAACTTTTTTCCATGATGGGCCTTCGAAGTACAGCGACTACTTGTTTGGCAATCAGCAGTCGGTGGTTTTGATAATAATGCGGAATAACGGCTTAGGGAGTGGGCGGCGCCGGGTATGGCGGGCAGCGTTGTGTATCGTCCAGCACGCCTTCATCCGGATCTTCATCAGCTTTCAGCGCTTTGGAACCTTTGGCGGCCTTAGGGGCCACAGCAGGTGAAACGGGCGGATAGGTAATGTTTTCCCCTTGTTCGTCAAAAGCAACCAGCAGCAAGGTCATTTGTCCTTCGTCATCAAGGCCCGGGTATATACGCAAGCCTACAGCGCCAGTTTCTTTCAGCAGCTTCAAAACCCCCTTCTTGTTGAACTGATATGCATTGGGCAGGGGGGGCGTATCGGCCGGGGCGGGAGCGCCTGCAGCCACCGAAGCGGCCAGCGCCTTCGCAAACTTTTGGTACTTCTTGGCCATTTTCCTCGCCTTGGCAAGGTCTATCCGGTGCGATTTGGCTTGCAGCAGCCTAACGGCTTCAGCTTTGGTGGGTTTCTTCGGCATAATTGATTGGTTTATAAGGCCCCTAATATAAAAACAGTTCTGCCAATCGGCTGGTGCGTATTTCTACGCAACAATTGGCGTATTTCTCCGCTTGCACCCTCACTAGGGCGCCAGCATCTTTGAACCACCAACACACACCCCCCTATTGGCATCCGGCACTCATTACCACGGTTTTGTGCTGCCAGGATTGCAAAAGCTTAGTCCAGGAGCCGGCCCCGTAAGGCCCCTGCCTGGTTGCTCCTTCCAAAATGGTCTTTTGGTTTGGGCGCAGCCCTCAATAACAACCCACCCCAAAGGCCTGCACATATTTCTTCGATTGGACAAAAGGCCAAACCTAAAGCCTGTCCATTCAAGGCTGTTTTCTCATCACGCTCACGGCCGGACTTTCTAGTCCGGCTTTTTTTATTGCATCTCCGGACTCTTCATTTACCATAACCCGAGGTTATATTTGCTGGTACCAGTCATACATCATGCATTGCCCCATAGCCCGCTGGCTCCCGGTCGTACAAGTTTGCCTGCTACCGGCGTTGCTGTGCTGCTTTTCCAATAGAGCTGAAGGTGGAAATGGTACCCACCCTGTGTGCTTGTGGGCCATGCAGGATTTTGAGGAAGAAGCGGGAAGAGCCAACCTGCAGCCAAGCATTGAAAACGGTGACGGCCATCTCACACCTTACTACCATCCACCCAAAGGCAGCAGGCTATATGCAGGCCACAGCCCAAGCACATTGCCATTATGCTGTCGGGCCGATGTTCCCAGCCAGCCTGCCTGGCAGGCATAGCCACAGCAGGGTACGGTCAGATTAAATCATCACATTACACTATTACCATACGTCATGCAGCGATTTTTTAGTAACGCCGGTGCCGATTTGCCCGCTTCCATCGTGGTTTTTCTGGTAGCCTTGCCACTTTGCCTGGGCGTGGCTGTAGCATCAGACGCCGCACCAGTTACTGGTATTGTGGCGGGTGTAGTGGGCGGCATAGTAGTGGGTTTACTCAGCGGCAGCCAGCTCAGCGTAAGCGGTCCGGCAGCCGGCCTCACGGCCATTGTAGCTGGTGGTATAGCCAAACTGCAGTCATACGATGTTTTTTTGCTGAGCGTAGTGCTGGCAGGTGTTTTGCAGCTGGGCTTAGGCTACCTCAAAGCGGGTATCATCGGCGACTACATTCCAAACTCGGTCATCAAAGGCATGTTGGCTGCCATTGGCCTCATTTTGATTCTGAAACAAATTCCGCACTTTTTAGGCTATGATGCCGACCCGGAAGGCCAGGAGTCTTTCTTACAACCCGATAAGAAAAACACTTTCACCGAACTGATTGATGCCGTGCTGCATCCTTCGTTGGGCGCCATCCTCATCGGGCTGGCCGGCTCAGTTATTCTGCTATTGTTTGAACAGCCACTGCTTAAGTCGAAGCGCATTTTCCAATGGATACCCGGACCACTATTAGTAGTACTCAGTGGCATCGGCATCAACCATTGGTTTGGGCGCAGCTTTCCGCAATGGCAGCTGCAGGGCGATCATTTGGTGGTGCTTGATGTATTCGCCGCACCGCCCGACTTCTTTCAATCGTTGGCGCAGCCAGCATTTGGCCAGTGGCTGCAGCCCGCTGTGTGGACTACTGCCATCACCCTGGCCATTGTAGCCAGCCTCGAAACCTTGCTGAGCATAGAGGCGGTAGACAAAATCGATCCGGACAAACGCATCAGCCCTACCAACCGCGAACTGAAGGCACAGGGCGTGGGCAATATTGTGTCTGGCCTGCTGGGAGGGTTGCCAGTCACATCGGTCATTGTACGCAGTTCGGCCAACGTAACAGCTGGCGCCAAAACAAAACTGTCGGCCATTTTGCACGGCGTGCTGTTGCTATCTGCTGTGCTGTTTATTCCCGGCTTGCTCAATCTTATTCCGAAAGCCTCACTGGCAGCCATTCTTATTTTTACCGGCTATAAGCTGGCCAAAGTCAGCATTTTCAAAGAGTACTATCACAAAGGCATGACGCAGTTTCTGCCATTTGTGATTACAGTGACCGCTATTTTGTTTACCGATCTGCTGATTGGCATAGTGGTAGGCATTCTGGCAGGATTGTATTTTGTGTTGCAAAGCAATTTCAAGTCGGCCATTTTCTTTATCAAAGACGATGAACGCTATTTGATCCGCTTTCGCAAAGAGGTATCTTTTTTGAACAAGGGGCTGCTGAAAAAAGTGATTGAGAAAATCCCCGACAATTCAGCGGTGCTGATAGATGCCACCAAAAGCGAATTCATCGACCGCGACATTATTGACCTCGTAAACGACTTCATTGTAAATGCTGAAACCCGTGGCATCCGCGTGTACCTGAAATATCAATCGAATGATGCCCGCAGTTTTTTTGAAGACAACAACAAACGAGTGATGCAATAGCATCAGCCCTCGCCTTTCTTTTACCAAACCAAACCTGAAGCAGCCATGAAAGCCTACGAAAAGTTACTGCTGGAAAACAAAGCCTGGGCGCAGGAAATGACGGAAAGCGATCCCGATTTTTTCAAAAGGCTGACCAACATACAAAAACCCGATTTTTTGTGGATTGGCTGTAGCGATAGCCGGGTACCAGCCGACCAGATTACGGGCACGCAGCCAGGCGAAATTTTTGTGCAACGCAATATTGCCAACATGGTGGTGCACACCGACCTGAACCTGCTGAGTGTGCTGGAGTATGCTGTGCTGCACCTGGAAGTAAAACATGTAATTGTGTGCGGCCACTACGGCTGCGGAGGCATCAAAGCCGCTCTGAGCCATCATAATATGGGCATACTGAACAAATGGCTGCGAAACATAAAAGATGTGTACCGCCTGCACCAGGATGAACTGGAAAATATACCGGAAGAAGACAAGCGGATAGACCGCATGGTAGAGCTAAATGTGGAAGAGCAGGTCATGAACCTGGCTAAAACATCCATCATTCAGTCGGCATGGAAGCACCACCAGCGACCCACGCTGCACGGCTGGGTGTATGGCCTCAACAATGGCATCCTGAAAACCATTTCGCGGATAGAGCCAGGTACTCGCCTGGATCACATTTACGAGTACGACGACCTGTAGATCAGTTGCTCACAATAGCCCAATACAGCGGCAGGCCAATGGTAATATTGAGCGGAAACGTAACGCCCAACGCCATTGGAATATAAAGGCCCGGATCGGCTTTAGGAGCTGCCAGCCGCATAGCCGCCGGCACCGCTATGTATGAGGCGCTGGCAGCCAGAATGGCCAGCAGCAACCGGTTG
>CANHEC010000146.1 GCA_947459455.1 Chitinophagaceae bacterium | reverse complement strand
GCAGCCGAGCGGCGGTAGTGCCAAAGTGCATACCAGGCCAAAAAGATACCAGCTACCGAGGCGAAGAGCATGATCCAGCGTTCCAGTACAGTACTTTCCAGTACCAGGTTTTCCAGACAGGCCCACAAAAACAACAATCCGAAACCCAGCCAGATACGATGCCATTCGGTATTGAGGTCTCTCCAAAACAGGTAGGTGCTGGCCAGCCACATCAGCAGCCACGCCAGTTGCAAAAACACCATGGGGATATTGCTGTACAGCAGCTGGCTGAGGCTAAGGGCAATGAACAACGCCGATAAGGGTACCGACCGCCGAACATGGGGTACAAATTGGTCGAGCAAAAAGTCTTTTTGCAGCGCCAGTAAGCGCCTGATCATCATGCGGACGGTAAACCATAGCAGCAAAAACGTGAGCAATACCAGTACAGACACATTCAGCGTACTACGCAGATAATACTTCAGCGCCAGTTTAGCCTTGCCTACACTGGTACTAAATGTGGAACTGAGTGTAGAGTGATGCTCACGGGCTCGCCAAATAGGCGGCTCCTCCCGCTGAAAATAATTGCGGCGTTGGAGTTTGATGGCTTGTCCAATGATGGATTGCTGATCTTTTACATCCAACAACAGCCGAACAATGCGCCCCTGCAGCACACCCACCTCTATGGTAGCAGCTTTGGTAATGCTGTCAATAGGACGAAAGCGAACAATGAGATCGTACAAACGCTGCGCATACTGCTGCGCCAGTACTGAATCGGCCGGAATGACCCGCATCAGGCTGTCGCGACCCATGGAATCCAGCAGACTGCGCATACCAATCAGCTGCTTGTTGTACCCCATCACCTGCTCCTGCCATGCATCCAGCTGCTTTTCCATTTCATTCAGCAGCACATTGCTGGCTACCAGATTTCGCAGATTGGGGTGCCTGTAGTGATTCACCACGCCATCTTTGGTCAGGCGCAGTTGTTCCTCCATATCGTCCAGTTCGTCGCTCAGGTTGGCCGTGTCTACCCCACGCTGAAAGAAGCCGCTCATTTTGGCAATTCTTTCCGCATATTCCTCCATACGGCTCAGCTGCCTTACCAGGCTGGTGTCAGTCCCCCTCCTTTTGCGACGCACCTCATCTACAGCCTTGCCCAGGCTGGCCGAGTCTATAGTAGGCCGGGGGGCCACCACCAAACTGTCGGCATCAGAAGTAGTATCTACAGGCACACGGGGGGCATCCTGTGCCATCAGGCTACCACCTGCAGCCCATAGCAGCACCAGTGCCAGGCAAAAACGCAACACCATAAGAACACGTTGATTACCAGTAAATATAACTTGCAAAACCCATGGCAAGAAATGCCTCGCCGGTTCGCTATTTTTGCGGCCCGCCAGTGAGCTGGCCATTTATTGTAAGCGCAGCATCTTGAGAGTAGTTATGGATATCAGCAAAAACTTCGAACACCAGCAAGCCGAATCGAAATGGTACCAGCATTGGCTGGATCAGCAATACTTCAAAAGCACCCCCGACGAGCGGGAGCCCTACACCATTGTCATTCCGCCGCCGAATGTGACCGGCGTGCTGCACATGGGCCATTGTCTCAACAATACCATCCAGGATATTTTGATACGTCGGGCCCGCATGCAAGGCAAAAACGCCTGCTGGGTGCCGGGTACCGACCATGCCAGCATTGCTACCGAAGCCAAGGTGGTGGCCATGCTTCGCGAAAAAGGCATTGCCAAAAGCAGCCTGAGCCGCGATGAGTTTTTGAAATACGCCTGGGAGTGGAAAGAGAAATATGGCGGCATCATTTTGCAGCAGTTGAAAAAGCTGGGCTGCAGCCTCGATTGGGACCGCACCAGCTTTACCATGGATCCGGATTATTATCAATCTGTGATCAAGGTGTTTGTAGACCTGTACAACAAAGGCCTCATTTACCGCGGCAAGCGCATGGTAAACTGGGATCCGGCAGGCCAGACCGCCCTCAGCGACGAAGAAGTCATTTTTAAGGAAATAGACAGCAAGCTGTATTATGTCAGCTATCGCTTTGCCGATGGCAGCGAAGGCGGTATTACGGTGGCTACTACCCGCCCCGAAACTATTTTGGGCGATGTGGCCATTTGTGTAAACCCCACAGACGAACGCTATGCTGCGCTGGTGGGCAAAAAGGTGATCGTACCTATCATCAATCGCCGCATTCCCATCATAGCCGATGAGTATGCGGATGCCGCTTTTGGTACCGGTGCACTGAAAATAACACCCGCCCACGACAAGAACGATAACATGCTGGGCCTGAAACATCAGCTGAAAGCCATTGATACGCTGGATGCTACCGGCAAGTTTACCACGGCCGAGCTGATGGATGAAACCCCATCGGAGCAGGTGTTGGCTTACAATGGCATGGACCGCTTTGAGCTGCGCAAAAAGATAGCGCAAGATATTGCCGCACTGGGCCAGCTGGTGAAAGAAGAAGACTACCGCGGACAGGTAGGTACCAGCGAACGCACCGGCGCCATCATTGAAAGCAAGCTCAGCCTGCAGTGGTTCATCAACATGACTGCGTTCATGGAAAAGAACCCGCAGGTGCTGGAAGACGTACTGAACGATACGATTCAGTTTTACCCCGAAAAGCTGAAAAACACCTACCGCCACTGGCTCAGCAATATCAAAGATTGGTGCATCAGCCGCCAACTGTGGTGGGGCCAGCGCATACCCGCCTGGTACGATAAAGAAGGAAACTTTGTGGTAGCTGCCACCGAGCAGGAAGCAGAAGCAGCTTATTTAAAACAATACGGTCATCCGTCGTCGGTGGTCGGTGGTCTTTCACAAGATGAAGATGTACTCGATACCTGGTTCAGCAGCTGGCTATGGCCCATGGAGGTATTCAAAGGCATCAGCCATCCCGGCAATGCCGATGCCCGCTACTACTACCCTTCTACCACGCTGGTCACCGGTCAGGATATCATTTTCTTTTGGGTAGCCCGCATGATCATGGCTGGCTATGAGTATGAAGGCAAGCGCCCCTTCAAAGACGTGTACTTTACCGGCATGGTACGGGATAAGCAAGGCCGCAAAATGAGCAAGCAGCTGGGCAATAGCCCCGATCTACTGGAGCTCATAGACCGCTATGGTGCAGATGCCGTGCGGTTTGGTATCCTCATTGCTTCGCCGGCCGGCAACGACCTGCTGTTTGATGAAAGCTCGCTGGAGCAGGGCCGCAACTTCAATAACAAGCTGTGGAACGCCATGAAGCTGGTGAAGATGTGGGAAGGCCGGCAGGCCGATAGCCCCGGGCAACTGGCCGATAGTCAGTTTGCCATCAACTGGTTTGGTGCCCGCCTGCAGCAGGTGAAGCAGGAACTTGACAGCCTGATGGGCCAATTCAGATTGAGCGAAGCTTTGAAAACCGTGTACTCGCTGATTTGGGACGACTTCTGCAGCTGGTACCTGGAGTGGGTGAAGCCCGGCTTTGAGCAGCCCATCAGCCCCGAGGTATACACCAGCACCGTTCGGTACTTCGATGAATTGCTGGCGCTGCTGCATCCGTTCATGCCGTTTATTACCGAAGAGCTGTACCACCAACTGACAGCCCGTAGCACCGACCTGTGTACCCACCAGTACAGCGCTGCCACGCCGCAGCCAGCAGCCTTGTTGCAGCAGGGTGAACTATTGAAACAGGTGATTTCAACGCTGCGGGAAGCCAGAGCCAAAAACCAGCTGAAGCCCAAGGAAAGCATCCGACTGCACCTGCAAACCAGCCACCCCGCCAACTACGATACCATTGCCGCTGTGCTGAAAAAGCAGGTGAATGCCAGCGAGCTGCTGTATACCAGCGAGCCAGTGGCCAATAGCATTGTGGTAGCCATCGAAAGCGAGAAGTTTTTCATAGAATCGGAAAAGGCGATTGACACCGACCAGCTGCGAGCCGAGCTGCTAAAGGACCTGGAATACCAGCAACAATTTTTGAGCAGCGTAGATAAAAAGCTGGCCAACGAACGCTTTGTGCAAAATGCCAAGCCAGAAGTGGTAGAGATAGAGCGAAAAAAGAAAGCCGATGCCGAAGCCCGTATACAAACAATACAAGAAAGCCTGGCAGCGTTAGGCGCCTGATGATCATGAAGCACCGCCTCCTTCCAATACTTGTCACGATGCTGCTGGCAGCCCTGCTGCTGCCTGCAGGCAGTGCACTGGCACAAACCAAACCACCGGTTGCCAAGCCCAAGCCTGCCATTCCGCTGATAGATACCCTGAAGCCGCTGCGCCTGCAGCCGCAGTTTGGCATCTGGAAAGCGACCAATAGCACGGCTTTTGTAGCCGACTTCAAAAAAGCGCTGGCCCTGGAGCTGAAAGTAAAAGACAGTGCCAGCGGCGTAGCATTTACCGTGCAAAGCTTTCGGCTGGGCTGGCGCAAAAAGGAAGCGTCTGACGACTACAAAACCGGGCGCCGCAAGGTGATTACGACCTTCAATGCGGTGCAGGTAGACGGCGCCAAACTGCCCGAGGCCTGGCAAAAGGAAATGAACGATGCGCTGCAAGCCACCGAAGAAGTTTTGTTTGAGCAAATCATGGTGCTGCACCCGGTGACCAAACGCCTTTACATGGCCCCTTCATTGGTCATTAAACTTCGCTGAGTACATGCAGATAAGGCCAGCCACGCTTCAAGATGTCGGCACTATCCAACTGCTGGCTGCCCGCACCTGGCCGGTGGCCTATGCCGATATATTGAGTGCCCGCCAGGTAGGCTACATGCTGCACAGCATGTATGGCACCGAAGTACTGACACAGCAGATGCAAAATGGCCACCAGTTTTGGCTGGCCGAAGATGAACAGTCATCACCCATTGGCTTTGCAGGCGCCAGCGCCATGGCACCGCCCGATTGGAAACTGCACAAGCTGTATGTAATGCCGTTTATTCAAACAAAAGGAGTAGGCAAAGCGCTGCTGCAAACAGTGGCCGACACAGCGAGGCAGGCCGGTGCTACAGGACTACAGCTCAATGTAAACCGTGCCAATAAAGCGGTGGGATTTTACCAGCACCTCGGCTTCGACATCATCGGCAACGGCGATTTTGATATCGGCGCCGGCTTTTTCATGAACGATTACATCATGCGGCTGGCACTTTAGGCCGTTGGTGGCGTGCTTCGGCGATTCCCGTTTAGCTCCAGTATAGCCAGCAGCAAATAAGCCAGCAGGCTGCCGGCCATCAGGTAAATGCCCACTTGCGGCTCGGGCGAAATGCCCCGGTAGCTAAGGGTATAAATGTAAAACCTCGACAGGCCATAGCCCACCCCCAGCCCGGCCAAAAACAGATTGACCACCTTGAGCGTGGGGTAGCGAAACACAAAACAAAGCATGCCCAGCACCGCTATGATGGCGAGCAATTTGCCCGGCTTGCCGTACTTATTGGCTTCGCTGAAAAAACCAGTAAAGTGCTTTTGCAGATCGGGGTACCAGGCCCAGTGCATGAACAACGATGCCAGCAATACTCCGCAAACGGCCACACCGGCCAGATTTTTCCATTGAAGGCTAAGTGCTTTCATACCGATGAGAGATTGTTAAACAGGCCTAAGCCAGAACAAAAAATGATTACCCGCGGGTAATCATTTTGGTGAAAAAGTAGAGGTACCGAGCGGATTCAAACCGCTGTACGAGCTTTTGCAGAGCTCTGCCTAGTCTCTCGGCCACGGTACCGTTTTGGGAGTGCGAAAATAGGGGAATCGGCCTTTTAGGAAAAATTGAAAATGCGGTTTGCAGCAATCTTCGGAAATTGCAGGTCTCTTCTTTCACCGGCGCTGCCAGCCTGCTGTCAGCCCCCATTTTGCCGGCGCCAGCAGCGCCATTTTTATATGCAACGCATTGCCGAAAGCGAACTGATCATCAACAGCCGTGGCGCTATATACCACATTGATTTGCGGCCCGAAGAACTGGCCGGTACCGTTATTACCGTGGGCGACCCCGACCGGGTACCAATGGTATCGAAGCACTTTGACAGCATAGAAGTGCAGCGCCAGCACCGGGAGTTTGTATCGCATACGGGGCGCATCGGCAGCAAACGTATCACCGTCATCAGCACCGGCATCGGTACCGACAATATTGACATCGTACTCAATGAATTGGATGCGCTGGTCAACATCGACTTTGACACCCGTACCGAAAAAGCCGACAAGCAAAGCCTGCACATCATCAGGCTGGGTACCTGTGGCGGCCTGCAGGCCGATATACCGGTAGATAGCTGGGTAGCCGGCACACACGGCCTGGGCATCGACAACCTGCTGAACTACTACGCATTTGACCAAAGCGAAGAAGAAAACCACCTGCTGCAGCAGTTTATGAGCCAAACGCAACTGGATAGCCAGTTTGCCCGCCCCTACCTGGCCGCCTGCAGTGTCAACCTGCTCAAGCATTTTGCCCATGGCTACCACCAGGGCATTACGGTTACCTGCCCGGGCTTTTATGGTCCG
>CANHEC010000145.1 GCA_947459455.1 Chitinophagaceae bacterium | reverse complement strand
TTGCTGGGCACCGATGCGTTTCAGGAAACCGATGTCATCAACATCACCACGCCGGTGACAAAATGGAACTATCAGGTAACTGATGCTGCCGAAATAGCCGAAACACTGGCCAAAGCATTCTACATCGCTTCCAGTGGCCGACCGGGCCCTGTGCTGGTAGACATTACCAAGAATGCGCAGCTGCAGAAAGTACCTTACAATGGCTATACCCCATGCCGGCATGTACGCAGCTATCGCCCCAAGCCCGAAGTAAGGCCGGCATTCATTGAAGCAGCAGCCGAACTCATCAACCAGGCCGAGCGACCTTACATCATATTCGGACAAGGCGTGATCCTTGGAAAAGCCGAGCAGGAGTTCAAAGCCTTTGTAGAAAAATCGGGCATACCAGCCGCCTGGACAGTGCTGGGCCTGAGTGCCCTGCCCACCGATCACCCGCTGAATGTGGGTATGCTGGGCATGCACGGCAACTATGGGCCGAATGTATTGACCAATGAATGCGATGTGCTCATTGCCATTGGCATGCGCTTCGACGATCGGGTAACCGGCCGCCTTGATAAATATGCCAAGCAGGCCAAAGTGGTGCACCTGGATATTGATCCGGCTGAGATTGATAAAAACGTAAAGACCACCGTAGCAGTGTGGGGCGACTGTAAAGAAACCCTGCCCCTGCTGACGGAACGCATTCAGCCCCGCGATCACAGCGCCTGGGTGCAGCGCTTTAAAAACATGATGGCCGAAGAGCAGGCTACTGTCATTGATGGTGAGTGCACGCCTACCAGCGGACAACTGACCATGGGCGAAGTGATTAACCAACTGAACAAACTAACCGGCGGCGATGCCGTGATAGTAACCGACGTAGGACAGCACCAAATGGTAGCCTGCCGCTATGCCGACTTCAAGCAAACGCGTAGCAACGTAACCAGCGGTGGCCTTGGTACCATGGGCTTTGCACTGCCTGCCGCTATTGGTGCCAAGTATGGCGCTCCACACCGCACCGTGGTGGCCGTTATTGGCGATGGTGGTTTTCAGATGACCCTGCAGGAGTTGGGCACCATCATGCAGTTTGGCGCTGCGGTCAAAATCCTCATTCTCAACAACAACTTCTTGGGTATGGTGCGCCAGTGGCAGGAGCTGTTTCACGAACGTCGCTACTCGTTTGTAGACATTACCAGCCCCGACTTTGTACAAGTGGCCAAAGGCTACTACATAGAAGGCCAGCGCATCAGCGAACGCCACCAACTGCAAACTGCGCTGAAAACCATGCTGGAGCATGATGGCAGCTATTTGCTGGAAGTAATGGTAGCAAAAGAAAACAACGTATTTCCCATGGTGCCGCAAGGCTGTGGCGTGGGTGAAATACGATTGAAGTAATCCTCCATCGAAGCATCACTACAAAAACGTGTGGATATGAACCTGCAACTACTTCCAACTTTTCAATACTCACCTGGCACAGGTGCCGGCCATGCCAAAGACGAATACACCATCACGGTGTATACCGAAAACCATATTGGCTTGCTCACCCGCATCAGCATCATCTTCTCTCGTCGCAAAATCAATATTGAAAGCCTGAATACTTCGCCTTCCGAAATTCCGGGCATTCACCGCTTCAATATTGTCATTCACGAAACCGAAGAAGTAGTGAAAAAATTGGTGAAGCAAATTGAAAAACAGGTAGAGGTACTGAAAGCTTACTACAATACCAATGAAGAGATTATCTGGCAAGAGCTGGCCCTGTACAAAGTACCCACTGCTGAGATAGCCGAGAAGGCCAAGGTAGAGCGACTGCTACGCCAGTACGGCGCCCGGGTAGTGGTAATCAGAAACGACTATACGGTGTTTGAAACCACCGGCCACCGCGAAGAAACCAATCAGTTGATAGAAGTACTGGCACCTTTTGGCCTCATTGAATTTGTACGTAGCGCCCGGGTGGCCATCATCAAGGCCAGTGCAGGCTTTCACGAAAAGCTCAAAGAGTTTGAGCAACATGAACCCGGCGGCGACATCGTTGAAAACGACTACCTCGATAAACAGGAAGAAGTCTTCAGTATGTAACGACTCCGCTCATCAGTCATCCAGTATTCAATTCCATAAAAACCAAACCATCAAAATAACATGGCAAAGCTCAATTTCGGCGGCGTAGAAGAAAACGTAGTTACCCGCGACGAATTCCCCCTGGCGAAAGCACAGGAAGTATTGAAGAACGAAACCATTGCCGTGATCGGCTATGGCGTGCAGGGCCCCGGCCAGGCACTCAACCAACGCGACAACGGCATCAATGTAATAGTAGGCCAGCGCAAGAACAGCAAAACCTGGGACAAGGCCGTACGCGACGGATTTGTACCCGGCGAAACTTTGTTTGAAATAGAAGAAGCCCTGCAACGCGGCACCATCATTTGCTACCTGCTGAGCGATGCTGCCCAAATAGAACTGTGGCCCACCGTGAAGAAGCACCTGACTGCCGGCAAGGCGCTCTACTTCTCGCATGGCTTCGGCATTACGTTCAATGAGCAGACCGGCATTTTGCCCCCCGCCGATGTAGATGTGTTTTTGGTAGCACCAAAAGGCTCAGGTACTTCACTGCGTCGCATGTTCTTGCAAGGCCGCGGCCTCAATAGCAGCTACGCCATTTACCAGGATGCAACTGGCCGCGCCAAAGAGCGGGTGGTGGCACTGGGCATTGCAGTAGGCAGCGGCTATTTGTTTGAAACCGATTTCAAAAAAGAAGTATTCAGCGACCTGACCGGCGAACGCGGCACCCTCATGGGCGCCATCCAGGGCATTTTTGCAGCCCAGTATCAGGTACTCCGCGATCGGGGCCACTCGCCCTCGGAGGCATTCAACGAAACCGTGGAAGAGCTGACCCAAAGCCTGATGCCACTGGTGGCAGAAAATGGCATGGATTGGATGTATGCCAACTGCTCGACCACTGCCCAGCGTGGCGCATTGGATTGGTGGAAAAAGTTTCGCGACGCTACCCTGCCGGTTTTCAACGAGCTGTACGACAGCGTAGCAACCGGTAAAGAAAGCCAACGCAGCATTGACAGCAACAGCCAAGCCGACTACCGCGAAAAGCTGGACGCCGAACTGGCCGAGCTGCGCAACAGCGAAATGTGGCAGGCCGGCAAAACCGTACGCAGCCTGCGCCCCGAAAATCAGCCCAGCGCTGTAGAAGCGTAACCGAAGTGGTGCGCATAGCAGCATCGTGGCTGTGCGCACCGCTTTTATCATCACGCCCAACCTTGCCCTACGCCTTACGCTTTATGCTTTCGGCATTCAGCATTCAGCCTTGAGCCCTAAGCCTTCAGCATTCAGCCTTGAGCCTTCAGCATTCAGCATTCCACCATGAATACCGGCTTCGCCCATACAGCCCTCGATATAGTAGCAGCCGCCAAGCGCCTGCAGGGCGTGGTACGCCGCACACCGCTGCAGCACAACCACACACTGAGCCGGCGCTACCAGGCCAACGTGTTTCTGAAAAGAGAAGACCTGCAAATTGTGCGATCGTACAAACTGCGGGGGGCGTACAACATGATCAGCCAGCTACCCGAAGCTCAACGCCGCCAGGGCGTGGTGTGTGCCAGTGCTGGCAACCACGCACAGGGTTTTGCATACAGCTGCAGCCAGCTCAATATTCGGGGCGTCGTATTCATGCCGGTCATTACACCAAGGCAAAAAGTAACGCAAACGAAAATGTTTGGTGGCGAGCACATTGAAGTGGTGCTCACCGGCGACACCTTCGACGACTGTGCGGCGGCCGCTAAAGCATACACGCTGCAGCATGGCATGAGTTTCATTCCCCCGTTCGATGATCATCGCATCATTGAAGGACAGGGTACGGTAGCCATTGAAGTGCTGCAAGACCTGCCCGAGATTGACTACCTGTTTGTACCGGTAGGCGGTGGCGGCTTGTCGGCCGGCATGGGTTATTTTTTCAAAACCTTCAGCCCCCATACCCGCATTGTGGGCCTGGAGCCCGAAGGTGCCCCGAGCATGAAAGCGGCGCTGGCGGCAGGCCATCCGGTTACCCTCGATCATATCGACCGCTTTGTAGACGGCGCCGCCGTGAAGCGGGTAGGCGATCTCACCTTTGAGGTGTGCCGGCATGTGCTGGACGAAATGCACCTGGTGCCCGAAGGCAAAGTGTGCAGCAGCATCCTCAGTTTGTACAACCAGGACGCCATTGTGGCCGAGCCGGCTGGTGCCCTCAGCATAGCGGCGCTGGACGACTACGCTGCCGCCATTGCCGGCAAAACAGTGGTATGTGTGGTAAGTGGCAGCAACAACGACATTGACCGCATGCCTGAAATAAAGGAGCGATCACTGCAGTACGAAGGACTAAAGCACTACTTTCTGATACAGTTTGCGCAGCGGCCCGGCGCCCTGAAAGAGTTTGTGAACAATGTACTGGGACCCACCGACGATATTACCCGGTTTGAGTACATGCAAAAAACCAACAAGGAGCAAGGACCAGCCCTTGTAGGCATCGAATTACAACAGCGCTGCGACTACGATCAGCTCATGCAAAAAATGCAGGCATACCAAATCGATTTTGCTGAAATCAACAAAGACGATCGCCTCTTTGGCTACCTCATCTGAGCATTTCTTGTTGATAACAATTAGCTAACGAAATCGGCGTTTTTGTAGATTTTTTCCCTACTTTTAGCGCATTGCTTGCCTGTGTTTCACTAAAAATAGTCGTTCGTTAAACTATTTGAACAGGCAGAAGATGAAGAAAAAGCCCACAGGCCTTTATAGCCCGGCGTTTGAACACGACGCTTGCGGCATTGGATTTGTCGCACATATCAAAGGCAAAAAATCGCACCAGCATGTAGCCGATGCGCTGACCGTGCTGGAAAACATGGAGCACCGTGGTGCCTGTGGCTGCGAAGCCAATACCGGCGATGGTGCCGGCATCATGATTCAGATTCCGCATGAGTTTTTGTACGCCGAAGCATTGAAAGCTGGTGTGCAATTACCTGCTGTTGGCAAGTATGGTGTGGCCGTTGTTTTCTTTCCAAAACATGTTACGCACCGCGAGGCCTGCCGCGATACGTTTAACCGCACCGCCGAGCAGCTGGGCCTCGATATTTTGTGGTACCGCCAGGTACCGGTCAATCGCACCGGCATTGGCGAAACAGCCCTGTCGGTAGAGCCCGAAATGGAGCAAGTGTTCATTGCCTGTCCCGACCACATTACCGATCAGCAAGCCTTCGACCGCAAGTTGTTTGTGTTTCGCAACTATGTGTCGCACCTCATCAACAATACCGTGAAGCAAGACGCAGTGGGCTTTTACATTGCCTCGCTGAGTTCGCGGGTGCTGGTGTACAAAGGGCAGCTCACCAGCCACCAGGTGCGGGAATACTTCCCCGACCTTTCGCAAAAAACGCTGACCAGCGCCTTTGGCCTGGTGCACAGCCGTTTTGCTACCAATACTTTCCCCAGTTGGAAACTGGCCCAGCCTTTTCGCTACATCGCCCACAATGGTGAAATCAATACCCTGCAGGGCAATCTGAACTGGCTGCGCAGCAGTGAGAAAGGCTTTACATCGCCTTTGTTTAGCAAAGAGGAAATGGAAATGCTGCTGCCCATTGTGACCAGTGGACAAAGTGACAGCGCCTGCCTCGACAACATGATTGAGCTGCTCACGTTTTCGGGCCGCAGCCTGCCGCATGTGATGATGATGCTGATACCCGAAGCTTGGGACGAGCATCCGGACATGGACGCAGTAAAGAAATCTTTTTACGAATACCATGCCTGCCTGATGGAACCCTGGGATGGCCCGGCTTCCATCTCGTTTACCGATGGCAAGATCATTGGCGCTACGCTCGACCGAAATGGTTTGCGTCCTTCCCGCTATTGTGTTACCAAAGATGATCGGGTAATCATGTCGTCGGAAACCGGCGCCCTGCCTGTAGATCCGGCGATTGTGGTAGAAAAAGGCCGCCTGCAACCCGGCAAAATGTTTGTGGTAGACATGGAGCAGGAGCGCATCATCAGTGATGAAGAGCTAAAGCAGGACATCTGCAGCCAAAAGCCGTATGCCGACTGGCTGAACAAATACAAAATTCGCCTGGAGGAGCTACCCGAACCGCGGGTGATGTTTACCCACCTTGAACACGATCAGATTTTCAAATACCAAAAAGTATTTGGCTACAGCACCGAAGACCTGGATGGCATCATTGCACCCATGGCTACCGATGGCAAAGAGCCCATTGGCAGCATGGGAACTGATACGCCGCTGGCAGTGCTGAGCGATCAGCCGCAGCACCTCGCCAACTATTTCAAGCAGTTGTTTGCACAGGTTACCAATCCGCCCATTGATCCCATCAGGGAGCGGCTGGTGATGAGCCTGGCCACCTTTGTGGGCAACAATGGCAACCTGCTGAACGAGGATCCGCTGAGCTGCCACACCGTGGCGCTGAAGCACCCCATTCTCAGCAATCAC
>CANHEC010000144.1 GCA_947459455.1 Chitinophagaceae bacterium | reverse complement strand
TCCAGCGCTGTTTTCAGCCGGGTCACGGCTTTGTCCATGTCTTTCATCAGCCACGGGCTGTGCAGCTCGTCCAGGCCGGGCCTAAAATACTGCTTGGCAAGGTCGAAGCTGCCAGCACCCCGCTGTACCAGCAGCCGGCAAATGGCGGCGTTTATGCGCAACGAGGCCTGCAAGTCTTTCACCTGCTCTTCATCACAATCCAGTACCCGCCATCGTTTTTGCATAGCTCGAATGTAATACTCAGGGGCCTTACTGCCCGCCGCGTATCAATACCTTCTTTTTGTAGTAAAATCCACCAGTTCCATCAGTGCCTGTTGCACTTCACCAGGCCCAAAACTGTGTATGATGGCTGCTGCTTCATCACGGTAGGCCATCATTTTTTGCTCGGCATAGGGGATGCCGCCACTCGCATTCACCTGTTCTATCAGCCACTTTACCTTGTCGGGCTGCTTATTTTGGTTTTTAATGGTGTAAATCATTTTCTGCCGCAGGGACGCCGACGCGTTATTCAGCGTATAAATCATGGGCAGGGTCAGCTTTTTTTCCTTGATATCATTGCCGGTGGGCTTGCCTACATTGTCGGTGCCATAGTCAAACAGGTCGTCTTTCATTTGAAACGCCATGCCCACCAGCTCGCCGAAGCGGTGCATTTGGGCTGCTTTCTCCTGGCTGCCAGTAGTGCTGTAGGCGCCGGCCGCACAAGCCGAGGCTAGCAGTGATGCAGTTTTACTGCGAATGATCTCGAGATACACATCCTCTTTCAGGTTGAGCCGCCGCGATTTTTCGAGCTGGAGCAGTTCGCCCTCGATAATGCTGCGAATGGCGCTGCTCATGATGCCGAGGATCTCAAAGTCGCGGTTATCCACCGACAGTAGCATGCCTTTGCTGAGCAGGTAGTCGCCCACCAAAACTGCTACTTTATTCTTCCACAGTGCGTTTATGGAGAAAAAACCTCTGCGTTCGAGGCTTTCGTCCACCACATCATCGTGTACAAGGGTGGCCGTGTGCAGCAGCTCTACCAGGCTGGCGGCCCGGTAGCTTACGTCGGTTACCGGGCCAAACAGCCGGGCCGACAGCAGCACAAAGCGGGGCCGCATTTGCTTGCCTTTGCGGTTGATAATGTAGTGGGTGATCCGGTCG
Source organism: Chitinophagaceae bacterium (assembly GCA_947459455.1). GTDB lineage: Bacteria > Bacteroidota > Bacteroidia > Chitinophagales > Chitinophagaceae > Phnomibacter. The sequence continues at coordinate 5,313 of CANHEC010000144.1, read as the reverse complement.
AGTAGCGGGGCCTTGCTTTTGACGGCCTCTTTGAATTTGACTTCGAAGGTGGCCAGTTCCTGATCGATGATATGCGAGAAATTGTTGCCCAAGGCCTGAAAGTTGGCGGCAAATTAAGCGAGAAATATTCGATGTAGCGACGTTGGTTGGGAAAACGGCCAGCAATGATCGACGATTAAGAGCATGAAATACAAGGCATTAAAATTTGTTTATTAGACCGTCATGGCTATTTTTGCCCAGATTACCCTTGAAATTCAAAAAATCATAACTAGTTTCTTATGGCAAGCAAAAAAGTCACACTGTTAGCGATTTTGGTGATGGTAGTGAGTTCCGGCGCTTTTGCCCAGCTGGGCGGTGTGCTGGATTACCAAGACTCAACCAAAATCAAATCGAAGAAGCTCCCCCAGTTCAATGAATGGAAGAGCAATTCGAAATCTAATTTCTTCCCTCCCGCTCCCCGTGCAATGGGTCAACTGTCGTTGAATGGTGGCCTGATGCTGATGGATGGCGACTGCCCCACCAGCCCTGGATTCAACGTGGGTGTTTCTTACCGCAAGGCGCTTGGTTATGTTGTATCGCTTCGTGCGGGCATCAACTATGCACAAGCAAGAGGTCTGGACTACCGCAGAAATGGCAACCTGGGTAACAGCCGTGCACTGGATGTTTACAAAGAGCCGAACCCGCTGGATCCTACCCGGGTAGGACCAGGCTGGTATGTGCACAGCTTCAAGAGCGACATCTTCACTCCTTCGCTGGACCTGATTATCAATTTCAACAACGTAATGTTCCACCGCAAGAGCAGCAAATTTGCTTTCTACGGTTTGGTTGGCTACACGCCCACTATTTACCGTACCAAGCTGGATGCGTTGGCAGGTGCTCGCCCCTATGGTTTCAATGCGTTGAACCCGAATTTCTTCGATCGCCCTCGTAAAGACATTCGTAACGACCTGAAAGATTTCTTTGATGGCGATTACGAAACTTTTGCGAACGTAAACGACCGTGCTCCGAATTTCAATAACAGCGCCAACGACAAATTCCAGATTCGTCACAGCATTAACGTGGGTATCGGCACCGAGTTCCGTATTGCTTCTCGTATGTCACTCGGCTTCGAACTGAAGCAAATCTTCACCCGCGACGATTATATCGACGGTTGGTTCTTGAACAACGGCGGCCTGACTCCTGATAAGGACAACCTGCTGTTCTCTAACCTGTTCATCAACTTTAACCTCTAAGGCAGCGGTCCAAGCCCATTCGTTCACAGAACAAAGCAGAAAAGACTATGAAAAACACAAAATATTTCTTCCTGGTGGCTTTGAGCATGGTGATTGGCGGCACGCTGATGGCCCAATCGACCGACAAAGCCTCTTACAAGAAGCAATCAGGCGCCAGCGACAAGAAAGTAGCCCCCCTTTGGTGGTACAACCCGCTGGCCTACCCCTACAGCGAAATCAGCAACCCCAGCATCATGAAGTTTCCGAAGCCCGTTCTGGACGATTCGGATAACGATGGTGTAGCTGACCAGTTTGATATTGAGCCGAACACCCCTGCTGGTTGCCCGGTAGATACCAAGGGTAAGAGCCGCGACACAGATGGCGACGGTGTACCTGATTGCCGCGACAAGGAACTGATCACCCCCACTACCTGCCAGCCTGTAAATGCTGATGGCGTTGGCAAGTGCCCGGATCCTGAGTGTTGCAAGGTGATTCTGCCTCCCCCTCCTGCTTGCAACCTCGGCAGCCTGCCCAGCGTGCAGTTCAGCAGCAATGCTGCTGGCCTGAATGCCGCCGGCAAAGCCATCCTGGATGCCGCTGCTGCTACTATCAAGGCCAACCCCAACTGCAAAATTTGCGTAGTGGGCCACGGTGGTGCCAGCAAGCGTGAGCAGCAGCTGAGCTGGGATCGTGTAAACGCCGTGATCAATTACCTGGTTGAAAATCAAGGTATTGGCCGCGAACGCTTCGTGTTCAAGTACGGCGAAGAAGGTGATGCCAACACCGTAGATCTGCAGGAGTGCAGCGGCGAAGAAGGTCCGAACACCGTACCTGCTCCGCACCCGCAGTACCGCAAAACCAAGTAACAGTGACTTTTTGCTATAATGACGGCCCCTCCGTTTTCGGAGGGGCCTTTTTATTGAAGTGTTAACGTCGGGTTCGCACAGAGCGGTTTAGCTTGTGCCCGTATGGTTGTTTTTAGCTACTTTTGCCGGCCTTCTATGCGTGTAGTTATTCTTCTGGTTAGTATTTGTGTGTTCGCTGCAGGATGCTCCGATATCGGAAAAATCCTGAAAAGCAGTGATTATGACATGAAGCTCAAACGGGCTAACCAGTACTACGATGCAAAAAAGTGGGACAAGGCGCAGCTGATTTATGAGGATGTGATGCCGATTATCAAAGGATCACCTGAGTATGAGCAAGCGTATTACCGTTGGGCTTACTGCCATTACAACCAGCGTGATTACCTGAATGCTGAAAACCTGTTTAAGGGCTTTTTCGAAAACTTTCCGAACAGCCCGAAGGCAGAAGAGGCAGAGTTCATGCGGGCTTATTGTTTTTATAAGCAGTCGCCCAAGCCAGAGCTGGACCAAACGCCTACCGGCAAAGCCATTGGCTTACTGCAGGCCTACATGAATACCCATCCGGGCTCACCCCGGCTGAAGGAAGCTGCCGACATGATCGACGCACTTCGCATCAAACTGGAGATCAAGGATTTTAGAAGTGCGGAGCTCTATTACAACATGGGTTTTTACAAGGCGGCTGCCACTGCCTTTACCGAACTGCTGAATGCGTATCCCGATTCGCCCCAAGGCGATGAGTACAAACTGATGGTGGTGAAGAGCTGGTTTAAATACGCAGAAAACAGCTACGAATACCGCCAGGCTGAACGGTTTGAACGAGTGCTGAATGAATGTGCCGATTTTGTAGACCGCTTTCCTGATAGCAAACTGGCCAGTGATGTCAGCCGCTATAAATCATTATCTGAAAACAACTTAAAAAACATAAAGAATGAGCAAGCTAAGGCGACAACTCAGCGCTAACACCTCTAACAACGTTGAAACCAAAAACCTGTTGGAGATCAAAGGCAAGACTGGCAACCTGTACGAGTCTATTTCAATCATTCCTAAGCGTGCCAATCAAATCAATATTTCGCTTCGCGAAGAGCTGCACAACAAACTGGAAGAATTTGCCAGCCACACTGATAGCCTGGAAGAAATTCATGAGAACAAAGAGCAGATTGAAATCTCTCGTGCCTACGAGCGGATGCCGAACCCTGCTTTGCTGGCTACCCAGGAGTTTTTGGAAGACAAGGTGTACCACCGCAAGCCTGATAACGACCTTTTCAGCTAAGGCCGTTCACCTGTCGCTATAGTACATTCACAAAATCTTGTTGTTATAAACGATAGCCCCAGCGGCTATCGTTTTTGTTTTAGTCGATACATTTATCTCATGGAAAACGCATTGCAGGGCAAACGCATATTACTGGGTATCACCGGTGGCATTGCTGCGTACAAGTCCATTCTGCTGTTGCGTATGCTGGTACAGGCCGGGGCCGAAGTAAAGGTGGTAATGACACCTGCAGCCCGTCAGTTTGTATCGCCGCTGGTGCTGGCTACCTTAAGCAAGCAGGCGGTACTGGTAGAACTGGCAGAAGGTGATACCTGGGCCAACCATGTAATGCTGGGCCGCTGGGCCCACCTGATGCTAATAGCCCCCGCTACCTGTAATACCATCGCCAAAATGGCCAGTGGCCTTTGCGACAACTTGTTTATGGCGGTTCAGCTGAGTGCTACCTGTCCGGTAATGCTGGCGCCCGCTATGGATGAAGACATGTGGAAGCACCCAGCCACCCGCCGAAATATTCAAACACTGGCTGGATATGGGTACCACGTGCTGCCGGTGGCTACCGGTGCTCTGGCCAGTGGCTTGCACGGCGAGGGGCGCTTGCTGGAGCCTGTGGCCATTATGGATGCAGTACAGGCGTTTTTTGCCAGTAGCCATCGGCTCATCGGCAAGAAGGCGGTAGTGACGGCCGGCCCTACTTACGAGCCGCTAGATCCTGTTCGTTTTATTGGCAATCATAGCACCGGCCTCATGGGTATCGAAATTGCCAATGCATTGGCCCTGGCTGGTGCTGATGTGACGCTGGTGCTAGGCCCAACGCATTTGCAAGCGCTGCCGGTGGTAAAAACGATACCAGTGCAAACGGCTACCCAAATGCTGGCCGCCGTGCAGGAAGTATTTGCTGAAACAGACATCGCTGTGATGGCCGCTGCGGTGGCAGACTACCGACCTGCTGCTGTAGCAGATCAGAAGATTAAAAAAGGCGCTGATGAACTCAATATTCAATTGGTAAAGAATCCGGATATTCTGGCCTATTGTGGCGGCGCCAAAACAAGCCGCCAATTGGTAGTGGGCTTTGCGCTGGAAACCAACAACGAACTGAATCATGCACAAGAAAAGCTCCGCAGAAAAAATGCAGACTTGATTGTGCTGAATAGTCCAAACAAAGTGGGTAGTGGATTTGGTACCCCTACTAATGAAGTGACTATTGTATCGGCGGATAGCGTAACGGAGTGGCCATTGGCCAGTAAACAACAAGTGGCTCACCAACTGGTAGGCTTGCTGGCCGAGAAGTTGGAGCAGCAGCAGGCTTGAAATAACATAGTATGAAGAGACTCGTTTTTTTTGTCATAACACCTTTATTGTTGCTGAGCACAACGATGTTGCCGGCGGCACTGCAGGCGCAGGAAATCAATGCCAAGGTGGTAGTGATCAGTAACCGTATCAGCACACAGGTAGATAAGCGCATCTTCACCACTTTGCAAACACAACTGCAAAACCTGATCAACAATCGCAAGTGGACCGACGACAACTTCAAAACGCAGGAGCGTATTGAGTGCAACTTTATCCTGAACCTGGATCGGCAGGTAGAAGCCAATGTGTATAGTGCCTCGTTGATTATCCAGGCTGCCCGACCGGTGTTTAACTCGAGCTACAATTCGCCACTGGTAAACTGGCAGGACAACGACGTAACATTCCGGTATGTAGAGTTTCAACCTGTAGAATTCAATGAAAACAGATTGAGTGGAGCCGAGCCACTTAACGTGAACCTGCCTGCAATATTTGCTTACTATATCAATGTCATCCTCGGCTTCGACTATGATAGCTTTAGCATCAAAGGCGGTGATCCTTATTTTAAAAAGGCGCTGTTTATTGTAAACAATGCGCCGTCGGGCCGCAATATTGCTGGCTGGTCGCAGTTTGATGGACTACGCAACCGCTTTTGGCTGGCCGAAAATATGATGAACGAGCGGTT
>CANHEC010000143.1 GCA_947459455.1 Chitinophagaceae bacterium | reverse complement strand
TCCATCCCCGGTTGCCGTACCGTGTGGGTGCCGGCTGGTAGCCGCTTGCACTTTAGTGGCTGCCGCCAGGGCCAGCGGCTGTACCTGGCGGTGGCCGGCGGCTGGCAGGTGCCAACTATTTTGGGCAGCAGGGCAGTACAGCTGGCTGCCGGTATAGGTGGCCGGCGTTTGATGGCCGGCGATGAATTGCCTTTTCAGCCAGCAGTTGCTCATCGTTTTCCCGCACTTCACCTATTTCCCTGGAAAGCGGTGCCACCGCCGGTACCCGCAGCGGTGGGAGTATTGCCCGGCCCCGAGTGGCATTGGTTGTCGCCAGCGGCGCAAGCGGCCTTGTTGTCGCAGCCCTTTCAGCTATCGGCCGCCAGCAATCGGATGGCGCTGCGCTGGCAGGGTTCGCCCTTAGCAGTCGATGATGCCGCTGTTGGCAATATGCTCAGTTCACCGGTGGTAAAGGGTACGGTGCAGCTTTTGCCATCGGGGCAGTTGCTCACCCTCATGGCCGACCATCAGACGGTAGGAGGCTACCCGCGGGTGCTGCAGGTGCTGCGTACCCATTTGTCGTTTTTAGCACAGCTACAGGCGGGCACCAGCATCCACTGGCAGCTCAGCAGCGTGGAAGCCGCCACCGAAGCGCTGCTGCAACAACAAAAGCAACTAATACAATTGGCTGCCGCCGTGCGGTTTCAGCTGGCCGCAGTAGGTTAAGCGCAGCTGAGCGGTAGGTCAGTGGCTGCAGCAAATAGCGGTTCTCGTTACCTTCCATGCCATCAAATTCTTTTTGATATCAACCAACTGCATGGAACTGAGCATTGATCTGAATGCCGATTTAGGCGAAGGCATGCCGGATGACGAGGCGCTGATGGCCTTTATCAGTTCGGCCAATATAGCCTGTGGTGGCCATGCCGGCGATGCCGATAGCATGCGCCGTGCGGTGGATGCCTGCTTGCATCACCAGGTATCCATTGGGGCGCATCCTTCTTTTCCCGATAGGGAAGGCTTTGGCCGCCAGTACATGCAGCTTTCTGCCGCCGAGCTTACTGAAGTATTGATGGAACAACTCTCAGCACTGCAAAAAGTGTGTGAGGCTGCGGGTACCCGCTTGCATCATGTAAAGCCGCATGGCGCCTTGTACAATCAAAGCGCTGCCGATGAAACTGTTGCAAACAGCATTGCAGCAGCTATTCGTCAGTTCGATGATTCGCTTTGGCTGGTAGGCCTGGCGGGTAGTGTATCCATTGCGGCGGCCGAGGCGCAGGGCTTGCGCACTATCCACGAGTTTTTTGCCGATCGTACCTATCAGCCGGACGGTACCCTCACACCCCGCAGCCAGCCCCATGCCCTGGTACACAATGCCGATACGGCTGTGCAGCAGGCGATGCGCATGGCCGTTCAGCGGCAGGTGCTTTGTGTGGATGGCACCATTCTGGCACCCATGCTACCGACCGGTATGGCCAGTATTTGCCTGCATGGCGATGGCCCGCATGCCCTTGATTTTGCAGAGCGTATCGCTTTAGCGTTCCGCCAGGTTGGTGGTCAAATTGTAGCGCCATGAGTCACTACGTTACTACCGGTCGCCGGCGCTGGTCTTTGTCGGGCGCTGCATTCCTGATGGCCACTTCAGCGATTGGTCCGGGCTTTATTACCCAAACCACGGTGTTTACAGCCCAAATGGGCGCAGCTTTTGCCTTCGCCATAGTGGTGTCTATTCTCATTGATATAGTAGTACAACTGAACATATGGCACTGGGTAGCACTGAGTGGGCAGAAGGCGCCGCAATTGGCCGCTACCGTATCGCGGCCTGGGGCAGTGTTGCTTTCTGTAATGGTACTACTGGGCGGGCTGGTATTTAATATGGGTAACGTGGCAGGCTGTGGGCTTGGTATTCAAAGCATGGTGGGTGGCCATGCGCTACCTGGCGCCCTGGTCAGTGCCTTGCTGGCTATTGTTCTTTTTTTGTTCAAAGAGTTTGGGCAGGCCATGGATCGCTTTGCCCGCTGGCTGGGTTTTCTCATGATAGCCATGGTATGCTGGGTAGCGGTGGTATCGCAGCCTCCGCTGGGGCAGGTAGCTGCGCAGGCTTTGTGGCCCGATCAAATCAATCTGCCGGCTATTCTTACGCTGGTGGGTGGCACCGTGGGAGGCTATATCAGTTTTGCCGGCGCCCATCGGCTGCTGGAAAGCGAGGGCACCAATGCTGCCCGCCAGCTGACCAGTGCCGCTGTGTCGGGCATTGTGCTATCGGGCATCATGCGGGTGGGTTTGTTTTTGGCAGTGCTGGGTGTGGTGGCGGCCGGATTTGTACCAGCGCCCGATAATCCGGCGGCCAGCGTGTTTGGTCAGGTACTGGGCCCGGCCGGGCGGTGGGTGTTTGGGTTGGTGCTGTGGTGTGCGGCTATCACTTCCGTCGTGGGCGCTTCATACACCTCTGTTTCATTCATTGAGCATTGGCATCCGTTCATTGCCCGGCAGCGCCGGTGGTTCATTGTCGGGTTTATCTTATTGTCCAGTGCGGCTTTTGCCTTGTTTGGCAAGCCGGTAAAAGTGCTGGTAATGGCCGGCGCCGTGAATGCACTGGTGTTACCGTTGGCACTGGTACTGCTGCTGTTGGCGGCCTGGCGCATTGGTTTGTACCACCGCTATCGTTGGCTGGTGGCACTAGGCTGGTTGGCGGTGCTGCTGGTGGGCTGGCTGGCCGTGGATGTATGGCGGCAATTGTAGCTTTTTTACCGGCCAAAAGTGGATGTAAAGCAAGCCACGCAGGTGTTTACCGACAAAAGGCTACCGTTTACCGACGTTGCCCGGCTATGCAGCGGCAACGCCTTGTGCACGGCTCGCATGGCTGGTAGTTTTGTGTTGTGTTCGTTCAGAAAAGGAAATCGGGCACAGCTTCTATTTCACACAAAAACAACTGAATATGGCAACTTCTTCTTTCGATCAAAACACCAACCAGCCTACTGGCAACCGCAAACTGAGCGGGCAGTTAAGCATCGGACTTATTGTGGCCCTGATAGGCGTGGGGCTGCTGCTGCGTAGGGTAGATGCACCGCTACCACATTGGGTTACCGGTTGGGAAATGATCCTGATTGTCATCGGTGTATTCATGGGCATTGCTAACCGTTTCAAAGACATTTCCTGGGTCATTCCCATTCTGGTAGGCCTTGTTTTTCTGATAGACGATATCGTGCCCGATGTCAATATCCGCAAGCTGCTCTGGCCATCTGTCATGATCATCATTGGTCTCATCATTGCTTTCAGGCCGCGTTTTAATGCCTGGGGAAGCTATAGGCCGGAAAGTAGTGCTGGCACCAATGCGCCATTGCCGGCGCCGTTTCCATCTACCGCTACTTCCGAGTATCAAACCACTGCCGATGATGTGCTGGATGCTACTGCCGTGTTTGGCGGTGTCAAGCGGTCGGTAGTGTCGAAGCAGTTCAGAGGCGGCGAAATTGTGGCCGTTTTCGGTGGGGCTGAAATCAACCTGGCGCATGCTGACTTTCATGGCGTGATCAAGCTGGAAATAGTGAACGTGCTGGGCGGTACCAAGCTGATAGTGCCTGCCAACTGGGACGTACAAAGTGTGATGGTAGCCGTGTTTGGCGGCGTCGAAGACAAGCGGGTTATTCGCCCGGAGATGATCGACCCCAACAAAAAACTGATCATTGAAGGCACCAGCTTTTTGGGTGGACTTGAAATCAGATCCTTCTAATAAGTTGCCTTTCCCTTTTTGCCACCACTATTCCAACAAATATGCTTCCCTGGTTTCTGGCTTGTCTTGCCTTTGAAGTAAGCACAGCTGACACACGCCCGCAGGCTGCCTTTTTGGAGCAATGGCATCTGCTGCAAGCAGCTACTGCCCGGCAGGCCTGGCAGCAGGCGCAGGCATTAGGTAGCCAGTTGGCACAACAATCGCTGCCCGTGCGCCCACTGCGCTGGCTGGGTGTTTGCCAGTTGCAATCGCTGCACAATGCCGGCCACGGGGCCGAGTTGCATGCACAGCTTATTCTTTCACCCAACACACAGCAATACCTGCACACACTGCAGCAGGGTATTAGCCGCACCGCTGCCGAGGCCGGCTTAACGGCTTCATTGTAAATCTCTACTTTGCATTCAGCATGGCTACTACCTCTGTTTCTACCCGCACTTACCGCTTGCTCATGGCAGGCGGTTGGTGCTTGTGGGCATCGGTACAGGTATGGGTGCTGTGGCTGTTTGGCTGGCCGCTACCCGCAGCCATGGCCGATAGCCTTTTGAGCAATGCACTGTTAGCATTGGCTGGCCTCGCCATTGCTACTTCGCTTCGGTTTTATTTGCCCACGGCCAACAGGCTGGTGTACCTCTCAGGCCTCACTGCATTTATGTGGCTGTTTTGGTTTGTGGTGTGCAAGTCGGCTTTGTTGCTACTGCCGTATCAGGCGGCCGACTACCAGCAGTTTTGGACGCAGAGCACGCCACTACGCATGGTGGCCGGATTGCTGCTGCTGGCCAGCTACACGCTGATACACGTGCTGTGGTACAGCCTGCGGCAGCAGCACGAAGAGGAGGAACGCCGACACGAAATGGAACGACTGGCCCGGGAGGCGGAACTGTACCACCTGCGTGAGCAGCTTCATCCGCACTTTCTTTTCAATAGCCTCAACAGCATCAATGCCTTGATTGGCAGCCGGCCCGAGCAGGCCCGCCACATGACACAGCAGCTCGCAGATTTTTTAAGGGGCACGCTACGAAAAGAACATCAGCAGCGCATAAGCCTGCAGGAAGAACTGCAACACCTGGAGTTGTACCTCGCTATTGAAAAGGTACGTTTTGGCCATCGGTTGCAAACACAGGTAAGCTGCACCGATGAAGCGGCTACGGCCTTGCTGCCCGCCATGCTGCTGCAGCCAGTGGTAGAAAATGCCATCAAGTTCGGACTATACGATACCACCGGTGATATCTGCATCAGGATTGACGCAGTCGTAGAGGGCCACCGCCTTCAAATCAAAGTCAGCAATCCCTACGATGCCGCTACAGCTGCTCAAAACAAGGGCACCGGTTTTGGGCTCAAGTCTATCGAGCGGCGGCTGTACCTGCTATTCGCTCAGTCGGGCTTGTTGCAAACCAGCGCCGATGGACAAACCTTTACCACCACCATCTTCATTCCTCAATTTGCATGATTCCTGTAGTAGTAATAGACGATGAGCCGCTGGCTCGCAGCCTGGTGATAGAATACCTGCAATCGCACCCCGGCATGCAGGTAGTAGCGGAATGTGCCGATGGTTTCGAAGGGCTGAAAGCCATTCAGCAGCTAAAGCCAGCCCTCGTTTTTTTGGATATACAAATGCCCAAAATCAGCGGTTTCGAAATGCTGGAGTTGCTGGAGGAACCACCGGCTGTCATTTTCACGACGGCTTTCGACGAGTATGCCATCAAGGCTTTTGAGGCGAGTGCGGTGGATTATTTGCTGAAGCCCTTTGGCAAAGAACGGTTTGACAGAGCCATCCAAAAATGGCAGTTGCAGGCAGGCGAGCAGCGGGCCTTGCAGGAAATGCTGCTGCAGCAGGGTGGGCTTTCGGCTCAACAGCACGAACGCATTGTGGTAAAAACCGGCCATCAGATACGCATCATACCGCTGCACGAAGTGGTGTACCTGGAGGCAGCCGATGACTACGTAAAAGTGCATACAGCCGAGGCCAGCTATCTGAAAAACAAAACCATGGGCTGGTTTGAAGCCAACCTGAATGCGCAACAGTTTGTGCGGGTGCACCGCTCGTATCTGTTGGGGGTGAAGCACATTGCCCGCCTCGATCCGTATGAAAAGGAAAGCTATGTGGCTACGCTTAGGCAGGGGCAACGCATACCGGTGAGCAAAGCAGGCTACAGCCGCCTGAAAGAGGTGTTAGGACTTTAGCGGTGATGGTAGCACCACAGGCCGCAATTTTGCAGCGTGAGTAGAACACGTCATCTGGTAGTAATTGGCGGCGGTGCCGCCGGCTTTTTTTGCGCTGTCAATGCGGCCCGGCTGGATCCGCAGTTGCGGGTGACGATTGTAGAAAAGGCTTCGAGAGTATTGCAAAAAGTAAAGGTGAGCGGCGGTGGCCGCTGCAATGTGACCCATCACTGCTTTTCGATACCCGACATGGCCCGCCGCTACCCCCGGGGCGAGCAGTTTGTGAAGCGGGCCTTCCGGCATTTTTTTGTGCCCGACACGATTGAGTGGTTTGCCAGCCGCGGGGTGGCACTGAAGCACGAAGCCGATGGCCGCATGTTTCCGGTAACGGATAGCAGCCAAACCATCATCGATTGCCTGCTGCAGGAAGCCAACCGCTACGGTGTGGAAGTACTGATGAACTTTAGCGTAGCGGAGCTGACAAAGCAAGCACCGGGCTGGCACTTACAGGCAGCCGATGGGCGCCAACTGCAGGCCGATTTGTTGTGTGTGGCTTGTGGCGGATTTCCCAAAGCAGAACAATTCGACTGGCTGGTAAAAGCAACCGGGCACAGCATTGTAGCG
>CANHEC010000142.1 GCA_947459455.1 Chitinophagaceae bacterium | reverse complement strand
TTTTTGCCCGAAACGCTGAGCAGGGCGTAGGCGAACCCGAGACAACAGAAGAGGAAATGCACGATGGCTGGCGCTACACATTTGGCGCAGCCCGCGGCAGCTACAAAGGCCAAATGTTTGCCATCACTCTTAGCAGCCGATACAAAGAGGGCCATACCTATTTTGTAGCCACCGTATTTAGCGACAAACAGTTTCTGGAAGATGCTCAGACGTTCATCAACTCGGTGTCACTTTCCCCAGCAGCCTCGGCCAAATTGAAACCTGTGAGCAGCGGACAGGCACCAGGCAATAAGCCGGCCGGCACGGCAGGATGGGTGAGTACGAGGTTCGACGACGGCTGGACCAGCACCTATGTGGGCCCTTACGTGACGGTGTCGAAAGATGATCTGCTGGCCTGGATTTTTCCAGTCAATGATTCGCTCGACCTGGCGGAAGTCAAGCCCAATCAGGTCCTCGAAGACAAATACTGGCGCTATGCTGTGGACCAATTTTTTGAAACACGTAATGTAGCCGAGCGACCCTGGCAAATGAGCGGCCCGGGCAGCGACAAAATTTTTGAGGCCGAAGTAAAGAATAAGCAAACCGGTGAAGAAAGGTTTGTAGCCATGCGGCTGATTTGGAACAGCGGTAGTGTACAGACGGTATTGGCCTTTGCCCCCACAAAAGAACAGATGTACAAAAGTGCGTTTGCACAATACAGTTCGTTCGAGGAGGTGCTTGCCTACAATAAATTTATACCCGACAAGAAGGTACTGCAGGGTACCTGGCAAAGTGTCGAGACCGGATCGACCGGTTCTTACAGTATAGCAGGTGGCTTTCAGGGCGGCAATAGCAAGGTTCGATTTACAGATGAGTTTACTTTCTACGGAGATGGTACCTACCAGAGCAGGCAAGCGGTTCAGCGAAATGCATCATTGAGTGGCGACGGTATGGCCCGCAGCTACAAAGGCAGCTTTACCATAAACGGCGAGACGCTGCAACTAACCGGAAGAGATAAGGAAGACCCCGGCGAGTTTGAATGCTGGATGGAAGCCACCCAGAACGGCCTCGCATTGGTATTGGTCAATAAAAAATTTACTGGTCAGCGGTATCGGCTTTATAAATCGAGATAACATGAAACACTTGCTTCTCAGCTTGATCATGGGGTGCGGCACCATAGTGGCAATGGCACAGGCAAAGCCTGCAAAGGCACCTTCACAAAAAGAAATGGAGGCGATGAAACGCCAAATGCAGGAGCAACTGAATAAGCTGACACCTGAGCAACGAAAGCTGATGGAGCAGATGGGCGTGCAGTTGCCTGATATGCAGCAAATAGACAAAGCAGCGACCATTGCCCGTGCCAATCCACAAGCGGCGCCGGGCACAGTGCCTAAGCTAAATGCGGCTAAGCTGGCTGCTATGCCTGCTGCGCCCACTGCAGGTGGGCTGGGCGCTTTTGTGGCCAGGGTACATCAGGCTGTAGTGTCGCGGGTGCCTGCCGCCCAGGCTACTGCAGCTCGCCAAGTGCTGGCGCAGCTGAAAGCAGCTGGCAACAGCCCGCAGGAGTGTGGCAAAGCCGCAGTAGGATTGTGGATCAGCGGGCGTCCTGAAATGGCACTGCTGCTGGCTGGCGAAGTGTGTATGACCGACGCCAGCCTGGCCGAAAACATCAACAACTACGCTGCCATGCTGAATATGATGGACGTGCAGCAAGCCGCCATTCCGCTGCTGCAATGCATCAACCGGCAGTACCCCGGTAATGCGACGATCCTCGGCAATTTGGGCCAGGCATGGTTTGGCATGGGCAATATGCAACAGGCAGAAAAATACCTCGACAGTGCTATTCAGCGTTTTCCCAAGCATAGCCAGGCGCACCATACCAAAAGCCAGATACAAGAGGCGAAGGGCGATAAAAAGGGTGCCGCCGAAAGTTTGAAAAAAAGCCTGGATGCCGGCTATACCGATGAAAAGGCTGCCGACCTGCGCCGGTTGGGCTACCGCAACAATGACGATGTGGGATGGCCCTTTCACCTGCCACAAGATCCGTTGGGTTTTCACAAATTCAGTTGGCCGCGTTTCCCGATGAACGTAAAGGAAAATGATGCCCTGCAAAAGGAATGGGTTGCATTCAGAACGGAAATGAATGAGCTGGCCTATCGTTACCAGCAAGTATCGGGAGCAATACAGCAGCAGGCAGAGCAGCAGGCAAGTGCAAAAACACCGCAGCAAATGATGCAGGAGGCGATGGCTGGCAGCGGATCGGCAGCAGCTCCGCTGAGTGCAAGAGCTGGCCGAAAGCTGAGCTACCTGCTTGATGATAAAGATGGCGGCATCACCAGTCAGTTGGAAGAAGTAACAGAAGAACTCAAGAGCCTGCCTGAGAGGTTGGCAGTATTCGATTCGATACGGACGGCAGCCCTGAAGCCGCTGGAGAAGCTGCAATGCGATGCTGGCGAAGGCACGCCGGCTACCGATAAGGCCCAATGCTGCCAGATAAGGGATGAAGCAAATTCGCAATGGATGGCGTCCTGCAATGCGGTGGTTGAAGACACTTATACCCGGGCACTGAATGTGTACAAGCGGTTATGGAGCGCTCAGGCCTACCTGTACCAGTATACCGTGGAAGAGCCGCTGTTCGAAATGTACAAAGCCGAATTTAAAAGTCAGTTTGCCGGTATGATGGGGTCTTTTTACCCGCGGTTTGCCAGCCCGTCTCCCGATTGCGCAAAGCCAAAGGACAAGCCCTTTCAAAAGCCCGGCTTGCAGGAGTTTGACGATGTAGCTTGCCGCTACTACAGCAAGCTCGATTTCAAAGTATTGAAGATAGAAACGCGTTGCAGCAAGATGATTACGACGGTCGATGCAGACAAGTTCGGCTTTTCATTCACTGAAGATTTGAATAAAAGTGAGGGCATCCTGCCCGGTGCTATTACCCGGGCTACGGTGGATGTATCGGTAAGTCTGGGCAGTAAAAGCCTGGGCAAATGGGGGCCTGTAAAAGTAGAGGCCAGCGCCGGTGCCGACCTGCATGTGGAGCTGGATGGACAGGGCATACAAGAGGTAACCGTAACGGTGGGTGCCAAGGTGGAAGCTGGTACCGACATGTTTGAGAATGCGGGCAGTATTGGCGATGTGGTGAAAGATGGCGGCAAGGCCATGATGGAGAAAACCGGGAAGACCATTTTGCTGCCGGGGGTAGATGATAAGTCGGTGGCGATTGGTGGAAACGTGGGCGTCATTACCATCAACAGCGGCAGCGGCGTAGTGGGTGCAGGCGTGTTCAATGGACTGAAGCTATAAGTGAAGCGGCTGTATTTTGTATGGATCAATAAAACCCTAAAGCAAATCATATGAGGACTGAAAATCGATTTCGACCCAAAGGACTACTCGCTACGGTAGTCTTGGCCAGTGTTGGCTTTTTGGGTATGGCCCAAAATATTGGTATTGGTAACAGCAATCCACATGCGCCACTCCAGTTTGCCAACAATACAGTGAATCGCAAGATTGTTTTGTACGAGCATGTCAATAATGAACATGAGTTTTATGGCTTTGGTCTGAACAGTGGTATACTGCGTTACCAAACGGCTACTACGGCCGATGATCATGTATTTTACAGCGGCGCAAATAGCACCAGCAGCCAGGAACTGATGCGGATAAAAGGGAATGGCAATATCGGTATCGGCGCAGCGGACCCTATATATCTACTCGATTTGAATGGCCGATTAAGAATACGTGGCGGTGGCAATGACAACAACAGCGCAGGCATATGGCTGAATAACAACAGTAATGCTTCGCTCCAGGCGTTCATGGGAATTTTTCAAACCAATGTGGGCTTTTATGGTAATAATGCCGGATGGGGTTTGATGATGAGCACTGAAACCGGTAACGTGGGTATTGGGAACAGTATTCCCTATTCGCCGCTTTCATTCAAGCAGGCTCTTGGTAAAAAGATAAGTCTTTATCCCGGCCCTTCGGGCGATGCTGGCTTTGGTGTTTGGGGAAATGAGCTGCGCATTCACAGCGACAACCCTAGTGCGGCCATCACTTTTGGATATGACGATTACAATGCGCCATTTTTTACGGAACGAATGCGCATTTCAGGCGCAGGTAATGTGGGGATTGGCAATAGTGACCCTGCTTACCGGTTGGATTTGAGTGGGAGAATGCGTATTCGCAGTGGGGGTAGTGCTGCGACCAGTGCGGGCCTTTGGCTGAACAATGTGGCCAATAGCAGCGTACCTGCTTTTATTGGTATGTTGTCCGATAATCAGGTGGGTTTTTACGGCAGTGGTGTGGGGTGGGGCTTTACCATGAACACGCAAACCGGAGCCGTGGAGTTCGATGGCAATACTGGCACAAATGGTGAGGTACTGCTGAGCCGTGGCGCTGGTGCATCACCCACATGGCAGGGTATCGGCAGCCAATTGCCTTTTTTGCAAGGCAGCCAACAGATACGAATGGATGGTACCGACAAAAATTTTTCCTCTATCAACTTGTCATTTACCACTGGCCGCCAAACCAGGGTGCTGCTATGGTTCAGTTGCTATCTTTCAAGTATTGGCGCTTGTGTGGTAGGTCCCTGCCCGGCAGCGGGCAGGGTAGTTCCCGTTTTAAATGGGTCTGGGCCAAATTTCTTCGAATTCACGTCGGTGCAATACCCGGGTGGCGGTGGTTCAGATAATAGATCGTTTGGGCCAATTGAGTATATCGTAGGGGCAGGCAATCACAACATCACCTTTAGGGGCCGATCCAACTTAGGTCAGTTCGATTTATTGATTATAGCCAGTGCACTGCTCATTCCACTGTAGATGCACTTGCATTCAAGTTATTGTTTGGCTGTACAAAGGCGGGGCTGATGGCCACTGTTGACTAAATAGCTCGGAGGAGATACTATGGCCACTTTCTGATGGAGATGTAATGATCTGTGAGATTGCGCATACTGCGTTAAATTGTACTATTAAAATGGCGTTTCCGCTTTCAAAATGAACAGCAGTACCAATATTATGCAAAAGCATCTGCTACTGGCATGGGCTATCGGGTTTGCTGCCACAGCCCCTGCACAACATGTAGGCATTGGCAATACCGATCCTGCTTTTCGGCTCGATGTATCGGGGCGTATGCGAATCCGTTCCGGCAATGATGTGTTTACCAGCGCCGGCCTGTGGTTAGGCGGTATTGCCGGTGCTGGCGACGAAGCATTTATAGGAGTGATCAAAAATCAGTTGGTTGGCATTTATGGCAGTTATGGGGCCGGCTGGGGCTTTACCTATAATACCGAGAATGGTCACGTAGGTATTGGCACCGATTCGGCCACTGCGCCGCTGAGCTTTGCCGATGGAGGAGGCAGTAAAATTATGCTAGGCCGAAGGCAAGGCTTTACCGGCGAGTATGGCATTGGCATTCATAGCAATCAGCTGCGGTTTTATATGCCGGCCGCGGTCAATGATATGCAGTTTGGCACGGGCAGCAACAGCAGCTTTACCTCCATGCTACGCCTGAGCGATTTGGGCACCCTGGTGGTGGGGCCAGGCCAGCACGATAAAGCCGGCTTGGTGGTAGAAAAGAAGATGGGGGCAGTAAACGCTATGTTTGGCAGCAATACAACTGGAGTAGCCATTGAAAGCAGTTTTCCGGGCATTGGTATCAATACTTATTTCAATTCTTTTAGGCGTGCCATCAGCACGGGTTTTGGCGGCTATATCGGCGTTGATCCGGTGGCAGGGGGGATGAATTTTTTCGTGACTGAACAGTCTGTCGTTACAGATGGTCCGACGCCGCTTCGCCACGCTCTTACCATCAGGCCCAACGGAAATGTGGGCATTGGTACCGGGGCTACTGCTGCATTTCCGCTGGATGTAAATGGCAATATGCGATTGCGTAGGTCGAGTGCCTCCTCCGCACTTCCGGCCGTTGTGTTGGCCGATGAAACCGGTGTGAACCGCGGCCAGGTAGGTGATTTGGGCAGTGGTTATTTCGGCTTTGGCGATATGGTCGGCGATTACCAACTGGGCTTCAATGTGTCGAACGGCGCACTGCGTGTCAATGGATCGGACGGCAACTTTGGTCAGGTACTGGCTAGCCGAGGGCCGGATGCAGCAGCCCGTTGGCAGCACATCGGTGCGCTGATGCCATCACTACAGTATGGTGCTACCTCGGTGGTTACGCCAGCGCAGCTCGGCTGGTTCAATTTCCCCAACACTTCGCAGACCTATGACTTGCGCACCGGCCGCTGGCGGTTAGTGTTTTCGGCTTTGGTAGAGGCTGTCAATCCTTCCAACCAAAACAGCGCCATTCGCATTGGTGTGGCTCTCAATGGCACCCACCTGAGCCTCATTGGCACCGAGGGTATTTCCAAGATTACTGTGCCGGCTGCTTCTAATCGTACGTTCACTATTGCCAACGTAATGACCGATGTGGCCCCCACCAGCAATTGCACGGTGCAGTGGGCAGCTGCACACGTCATTGGTGCCGGCGCCAGCGTCAGCAGCGTTACCATTCATTATTGGTCAGTCC
>CANHEC010000141.1 GCA_947459455.1 Chitinophagaceae bacterium | reverse complement strand
CTACAGCCGCACCAGCAATAAGGTGCATCACGAAACCTCGGCCGACTTCTTCAAGAAGCTGTACGACGATGGCATGTTTGAAGAGCGGGAAAGCGAGCAGTACTACGACGAGGAAAAGGAAACCTTTTTGGCCGACCGCTACATAGTAGGCACCTGCCCGGTGTGCAGCAATCCCAATGCCTACGGCGACCAGTGCGAAAAATGCGGCACTTCACTAAGCCCCGAACAACTGATAAACCCACGCAGCGCCCTGAGCAATAACCCGCCCGTAAAGCGCAAAACGAAACACTGGTATTTTCCGCTGAATGAGTTTGAGCCTTTTTTGAACGAATGGATACTGGAAGGCCACAAAGAATGGAAGGCCAACGTATTTGGCCAATGCAAAAGCTGGCTGACAGCTGGCCTGCAAAGCCGCGCCATGACCCGCGACAGCAGCTGGGGCGTGAAAGTGCCGCTGCCCGATGCCGAAGGCAAGGTACTGTACGTGTGGTTTGATGCGCCAATCGGCTACATCAGCGCCACCAAAGAACTGCTGCCCGATACCTGGCAAAACTATTGGCAGCAGGAAGACACTAAACTGGTGCACTTCATTGGCAAAGACAACATCGTGTTTCATTGCATCATCTTTCCCTCGATGCTGAAGGCACATGGAAAGTATGTGCTGCCCGACAATGTGCCGGCCAATGAATTTTTGAACCTGGAAGGCGATAAGGTGAGTACCAGCCGCAACTGGGCGGTATGGCTGCACGAATACCTCGAAGACTTTCCGGGCTGTGAAGATGTGCTGCGCTATTACCTCACCACCATTGCACCCGAAACCAAGGACAGCGATTTTACGTGGAAGGGTTTTCAGGATGCCAACAACAGTGAGCTGGTGAGCATTTTTGGCAACTTCATTAACCGCACCTGGGTGCTGATGCACAAGCTATGTGGTGGCAAAGTGCCGCCATTGCATGCGGAGGCTATGGACGACGACGACCGGCAGGTGTTTGCCGACATCAAAGCGACGAAGCAGAAAATGGAACAGCTGCTGGAGCAATATAAATTTCGGGATGCGCTGTACGAAGTAATAGACCTGGCCCGAAAAGGCAACCAGTACATGCAGAAAAAAGAGCCGTGGATAAAAGCCAAAGTACTGGGCGACGACCTGCTGAGCGGCAAGGGCGGACTGGCAACGCCTGAACAAGTAACTGCACGGGAAAGCATCGACATCACCATGCATGTGTGCCTGCAACTAAGCGCCAACCTGGCCATCATGATCAATCCATTTTTGCCAGGCACAGCCCGAAAGATGATGCACATGATGAAGGTGGTAGAAAAGATGCTGGATTGGGAAAACGCCAGCAAGGAAAAGCTGCTGAGCACCGGCTACAGCCTGCGGGCACCTGAATTATTGTTCCGAAAGATTGAGGACGCAGAAATAGAAAAGCAGATAGACAAACTGAAAGGAGGAAAACCCGTGGAAGCAACGACACCCGCACCGGTAGAAGAAAAGCAGGCAGCGCCTGTAAAGCCTGAAATCGTGTTTGATGATTTTGCCAGGATTGACCTGCGGGTAGGCACCATTGTATCGGCCGAAAAAGTGGAGAAGGCAGATAAACTGCTGAAGTTGCAGGTGGACCTGGGCTTTGAAATCCGCACCATTGTGAGTGGCATAGCCCTGCATTTTAAGCCTGAGGATATTGTGGGTAAGCAAGTGACCGTGGTAGTAAACCTGGCACCCCGCAAAATGCGTGGCATTGAAAGTCAGGGTATGATACTGATGGCCGAAGATGCCAGCGGCAAGCTGCACTTTGTAAACCCGGAAGACAAGATTGATGCGGGTGCTGGCGTGAGCTAAATACCAGCATGCTGAACCATATCAAGCAAGGGTAGCTGTTTCATCGGGCGGCTACCCTTTTTTATTTGCCCGGCGGGGTGCTGGCAGATTTGCCTATCTTACCCTACAATTATTGTAGTTCGCCCTGCATGCGCAAGCTTCGGAAAATTTTACTCGTCACTGTACTTACACTACTGGTGCTTGGTGTGGGCGCACACCTGCTGCTACTATACCAGTCGCAAGCCATTGTAGAGCGGCTGGTACAAAAACTATCAAAAGGATCATACGAGGCCCATACGAAAGACGTTCATTTCTTTTATCGTCCTACCGGTATACTCATTGAAGGCCTCGACCTTCGTCCTGCCGGCGGCAAGGCGGGTACCCGGGTGAAAGCTGATAGCGTGCAGGTATCCCTTACTTCGCTTTGGGCCTTGTTATTCAACAAGCAATTGGATATCGAGCTGTTGCAGGTGGTCAATCCGCAACTGACGTTACTGGCTGCGGGCCACCGGCAAGCACAGCATGCACCGAAATCGGTAGCCGCTGCGCTTGACAGCTTGCAGCAACAGGTGTTTCGACAATTTCAAACGCTCGACATCAGGCATGCCGCCATCAAAAATGCCGACCTGACTATCACCGACAGCACTGCTCAGCGCATTCTATTTGGCATCAACCATCTGGACATATTGGTAAATGACCTGAATCTGGACCCGGAGCGACAGCCCAACGAACCGATTGCCAGAACTGGCATACTACGACTGCGTAAGCCACAGGTGCAGCTGCCCGATAGCAACCTTCGGGTACAACTGGGACTGCTGGAAGTGAACGGCCTGCAGGGTGACTTGTCAATTGACTCGCTGGACGTGCAGTACAAAACCCGATTTGAAGAGCAAGAAAGTGTACAGCTATCCAGCATAGATGTGCGTGGATTTCGGTGGCAACACTTTTTGAAAACTTCGGAAATAGAAATTGACAGCGTATTGGCTGCGCAAGGTCGTATTAGTCTGGACCTGGCCGATGAGATAGCGGCTAACCAGCAAAAATCGACAAGTAAAAAGCGTACGCCTTATCAGGGTCATCCTTTGCTGCTACACTATGTGCAGGTATCTGATATGGCCTACAGCATCCGCACCAAAACACTTGCCGACCGCGACAGCGATGAATCGATGCTTTCGCTATCAGGCAAAAACTTATTACTAAAGCAGGTATCACTACAGCCGCTTCGCCAGCCACAGTTTCAGATAGAAGGGATGACGATTCGCATCACCGATTTTCAAGACCGGGACGACAACAATCTGTACCAACTCAGGTTGCAGGATTTAGCCATCGATAACGGTCAGCTGATCATGCAGGGCTACCAGCTACGCGAACGTAAAAGCCAAACAGCTACCGCCAACCAGATCATGATTCCTACCTTGCGGGTATCAGATTATTCGCTGCCCGATCTGCTGGTAAAAAAGCTGAAAGCGAAGCGCCTGCAACTGTTGAACCCAACGGTAGAGGTAGCCACCATGAAAGCGGCTTCTCGCCCCGACGGCCTATCGGCCAATGCTAGGGGTGAACGCCTGAATAAGAAAGTAGACAAGACGCTAAGAGGCGTACAACAAGCGCTGAGCCTGGATGAGGTAGAGGTGCGCAATGCATCTGTCATCTTATCGCCGCAGCAAAATGGCGCCAGCCAACTAAAGCTGGCAGGTCTATCGCTGATGGTAAATGGCCAGAAACTATTGGGCGCCACCAATGCCATGGAGATTATTCATGCTATCGACCGGCTGACAACTGATGGCTTTATGCTAACTGGCAAAAACATACAACTACGCATTTCAGCCGCCCGCCTCTTGAATAATCCACGAGGATTCTACTTTGGCCGCATCACTGGCAAATTTGGCGAAGACACCGAAGTGGACTTGCAGGGCGTAACCATTTTGAATGCACTCAGTACGCTGGACCTGACACGTGCCGATGGCCTGCGCATCAGCGACCTGCTGGTAGAACGAGGAACGATTCAGCTGCGCAAAAAACAGCCTGGTAGCACACCGAAGGACAGTAGCCAGCAAAGCCCACTGCACCTGATAGCCGACCGGCTTCGGCTGAACAATATTGTGCTAAAAATGATTGACAGCAGCCGCACTGCTGCCTCGGCTACCTTTGATGTAGCAGCGACGAATTTTGAGTGGCAAAACAAACATGCCAGTTGGCAAACGCTGGTGCTGGGCAGCAAGGCCAACCAACTGGAAAGCGGTACCACCCAATTAGAAGCAGGCAACCTGGAGATAGTGCAACCCGGTACGGTGCGCATCCGGCAGGTAAAAGGAGCAAACAGCAAGGGCCATACTGCCATCAGCTTTGAAGCCGAACTATTGGAAGCAGCATTGGGCGTAACCAGCACCGACCTGCCTGAACTACGAGTAACCAGCCTGCTTATGGATAACAGCAAGCTGAAGCTGACTACCACCCTGCCTGATAGTGCTAGCCCCGCACGTGCAACGGCTTCGGCCGGTACCGCTTCCGACAAGCCGCTACAATTGCAACAACTGCTGCTGACAAATGCCAATGTAGAACTGCAGATGCAGCGAAGGAATGGCGATACCGCCTATCATGCCAATATCAACAGCGGTCGGCTGGAGTGTCAGCAGGTGTGGTACAAACTGTCCGAAGGCGAACCACTGTTGCATGCCGATCAGATAAATTACAGCAGTACCAAAATTGGTGCCGGTTTTGCCCGCCGTTTCTTTCAGCCGGCAGCTGTGCACATGCAGCTGAGCGACATAAACCTGCAGCCAAAATCGAAACGCCTGTCACTGATGGTCGACAGCATTCGCCTGTTGTCGCTGGCGCACACCATCGTTAGCGACAAAGGCGATACCACCAGCATTAGTGCCGCTGAGCTAGGCGCCACCCAGTTTGCTTACAACAATCGTGACACACTCAACTGGCGCACCCTTCTGGTCAACAATCATTGGTGGGCGAATGGTGTGCAGCTGATACGCAAAAACAATCGGCAGCAGCTATCGGCATTTGGCCTGCAGGCCCGGCAAAACAAGTCTTTGCGCATTGCAATGGATTCACTGCAGTTGTTACCGGCATTGGCCAGAGAAGAGCATTGGCTATCGCATCCGTTTGAAACAGATCACATACAATTCAAAACGGGCAAGCTGGTGCTGGAAGACGTGAAGCCTGACTTTACTGACTCTTCCGCCAAACTGCATATACATGCTGTAAAAGTGTGGGACTGGCTGCTGCACCCCCAACGCGACAAGACGCGGCCTGAAGATACTGTAACCTACCGCCCACTGCTGGCGCAGCAAATCATGCGTATTCCGATACTGTTCAAAGTAGACTCGGTATACCTGCAAAACGGACGTATTCAATACAATGAGATAGGCCAGAAAACCGGAAAAGAAGGCAGCATATATCTCGATCAGATCAAAGGAAGTATTGCTCACTTGCGCAACTGGGACTACCACGACAAGGATTCTCTGATTATGATTATGGACAGCAGGCTGTATGGCAAGGGAAAAATGCGCATCAACTTCAGGCAAAGCTACACCGATACCTTGCAGGGCTTTTGGATGCGGGTGCGAATGGGCAGTTTTCCAATGCCGGAAATGAACACAATGCTGCGACCGCTGATGGGATTACGCATCTACAACGGCGTAGTAGACACCCTCACCATGATCGTAAACGGCAATCAGCACTTTGCCTTTGGCACCATGGATCTGCGGTACCATAAAATGAACGTACAGAAACTGAGTGCTGACGGCAAAGAGAAATACTTTATGTCTGGCGCACTCAATTGGCTGATTAACCAGGTAGTACGCCGTCGTGATAATGGCAGGCCGAACCTCATTTTCAAACAGCGTGTGGTAAAGCGAGGGCAGTTTAACTACTGGGGTAAAATAGCAGTAGAAGGCTTGCTCACCAACATCGGTATAAAGACTGACCGTAAGGAACGCCGTAAGTTTTTGAAAAATCTGCAGCAGTACAAACTACCCGCCGACTATTGGAATGCTGACGATCTATAAGCACAGACAGTATCTTGCAAGGGTGCCTTTCAAATTGTCTTTTTCTTTACATGCACGGTGGCTGCTGCTGGCATTTGCCTTAAGTGTAGTACTGCGCTGGCCCTCTATCAGCCGGCCACTGAGCCAGCACCACGAGCTGAACAGTGCCGCCGTGCTGGTATGCGTAAAGGCATGGCAGCAGGCTGGTGGGCCGGCTGCCTATTGGTACACCCCCATTCAGTTTTATACCCAAGTCGCCAGCCAGCAGTGGCCACAGCCCTCCAAACCGCTGGGAAAAATCTTGCAAAGTGGCGGCTATTTTGCTGTCGGCCCGGGCAGCTATCTGATGCCGTATTTCGGTTTCACTGCCTTGGGCATATCTCCGTCGCCATTGGCCATCAATCTGTTCAACCTGTGCCTGCAGCTGCTGGTGCTGTGGCTGCTGTATGGGCTGGCCAGCGCCTCCTACAGGTGGCTGAAGCCGCACGGCCAGGAGGCTGCAGCCAGGGAAGTCGGGTTTTATACGGCACTCGTTTATTTGTGCCTGCCCGCCACGCTGTGGTATCATGCCAATGCTTACAACCATGAAGTGGCAATAATACCGCTGCTACTGGCGGCACAGTGGATGGCGCTGCGCATGCTGCAAAGGCCTGCCGGCCTTGCGCATTGT
>CANHEC010000140.1 GCA_947459455.1 Chitinophagaceae bacterium | reverse complement strand
TGACCATTGATCTTCAGATCGTCCTGCGTGAAGCTCAGCTTTTCGCCGCGGGCTATTTTGATCTGCTCTTCTACCAGGTCAATGCCGGTAATCATTTCCGTCACAGGGTGTTCTACCTGCAGCCGGGTATTCATTTCCAGAAAATAAAAGTTCAGCTTGTCGTCCATCAGAAACTCAACGGTGCCGGTGCTGGTATAATGACAGCTTTTAGCCACCATCACCGCCGCTTCGCCCATGCGCTTGCGTATCTCGGGTGTCAAAATGGAGGATGGCGATTCCTCTACCACCTTTTGGTGCCTGCGCTGTATGCTGCACTCCCGCTCAAACAGGTGCACCGTGTTGCCAAATTGATCAGCCAGCACTTGTATTTCGACGTGGCGTGGCGAGCTCACATACTTTTCTATAAACACCGATCCATCGCCAAACGATGAGGTAGCCTCGCTAATGGCTCTTTCCATTTGTTCTTGCAGGTCGGCTTCTTTTTCTACAATGCGCATGCCTTTGCCTCCGCCACCCGCCGATGCTTTAATGAGCACAGGATAGCCCACTTCAGCTGCTATTTTTTTGGCCAAAGCCACATCGGTAATGGCTTCGTCAATACCTGGCACCATGGGAATATTGTACTGCTTTACGCACTCTTTGGCTGCCAGCTTACTGCCCATCACCCGCATAGCATCGGGTCCCGGACCAATAAAAACAATGCCGGCATCGGTCACCTTTTGTGCGAAGTCGGCATTCTCACTCAAAAAACCATACCCGGGGTGAATGCCATCCACGCCCAGTTGCTTGCAAAACGCAATGATCTTATCGCCATTTAAATAGCTTTGACTACTGGGTGCCGGGCCCAGGCATACGGCTTCGTCGGCATACAATACATGGGGCGATTGCCGGTCGGCTTCAGAATAAACGGCCACCGATTTTATACCCATCCGGCGGATGGTGCGCATAATACGCAGGGCTATTTCACCCCGATTGGCTACCAATATTTTTCGCATATCGTTCAAGTTGAAAATTGATGAATGAGGATCAGGCCAATTCTACCAACACCTGTCCTTTTTCTACTGCCTGACCCGGCTTTACCAGCACCTGCTTTATCTGTCCGTCATTTGGCATCAGGATGCTGTTTTCCATTTTCATGGCCTCCAGTATCAGCAGGCGTTCGCCCTCTTTCAGCTCCTGGCCTTCACTTACCGCCACGTCTATTACCAGGCCCGGCATCGGCGCTTTTACAGCGTTCACTTTTTTGCCCGATAACTTGCTGAACCCGAGCGTATCCAATCGTTGGTCCAGGCTGTCTTTCAGTTGGATGTCAAAAGGCTCACCGTTCACTTCCACCCGCAGCAGTTTTGCATCGGTTCCGTGGGGCAGCACGGTTACCATCACCGATTGATTGTTTTGAATAACGCTGTATACACCCGGCGATCTTTCCACGATATCGGTGGCATCGAGATCGCTTTCATCCAACTGGAACAAAAATTCATTTGCCTTCAGGGCGAAGGCCTTGGGTTGATCAGCCATGTTGCCATGTATTTACAAGTGAGAAAAAAGCAGCAGCGCAAGCGCACTGCTCATACATATTTCCAAACAAAACCGGACGATGCTGCAATCGGTGCATCTTGTATACCAATGAGCAAGCAAGTTGCTGCAATAGCCTCCTGTACCCAATGATATTGGTCAGCAATTGTGTAAAAGATACGTAAACAAAACACCGTTCGCGGAATTTTCCATCCTACCGGATGCAGCAAATGCAGCCGCCCCGGCAGACGATACCGGGGCGGCTGCTAAGACTATCGCCACGTTTAATGATCAGCGTGTTACCAAGCGGGACAATGCAGGTGTCAGCGTGATGTTGCGATACTCCACCTCGCCATGATCACCCTGCAGCATAATGGGGCCGGGTTTGCCTTCGTAGCTATCGAGGGCACCACCAGTAATGCCGGGTATTTCCTGGTTGCACACAATGGTTTTGCCATTGGCTACAATCGTCACATACCGGCCGGTGAGGGTGATATCGTAGGTCTGCCACTCGCCGGGCTTTTTGGCCACGTTGGCCGAGGGTTTAATGAGGCCATACACCGCTCCCAGCAAATCTTTCTGCGGCTCTTTGCCATAGCTGTCTTCTACCTGCACTTCGTAGCGGCCACGCAGGTATACACCGCTGTTGCTGCCGGCCGGGTACCGAAACTCGATATGCAGTTTGAAATCAGTAAAAGTTGCATCGGTCACCAGATTGGAACCCGACCGCGGATTCACCAGCAGTCCGTTTTTCGCTTCCCACTGGTTGGCGCCGGTAGCATGCCAGCCTTTCAGGTCCTTGCCATTGAATAGCACAATGGGCTTGCCCCATTGCACAGGTGCGGCCGGGCGCAACGTGGGGGCACGGTGCGCCGTCCACTGGCGCAGTTTGCCATCGGCGCCTATCATGGTACCTACCAGGCTGTCGCCCTGCAGCGTCCCTTCTATTACAAAATCGTTGTCCTCCTGCTCCCACTGCGGCGGCACTGTAAAGCTGAAGCGATTACCGCTCACCTCTATTTTCGACACCGGCCGGGCGCTGCCGCCAAAGCCAACAAAATAGCCAAACAGGCGGTGCGTGCCGCTGTGCATGATCTCGAGCCACGATGGGCGCATCACGCCTTCGTCGTTCATCATCATATCCCATCGGCCCTCTACGGCGTGGCGGGTCATTTGGGCTTGCAAACAAAAGGGAGAAAGGGCCAGGGCCATCAGGGCGGCCAGGCGTAGCAATCGTAGGTGCTTCATAGCGTTTTCAACGTTGGTTTTCAATGGTTCCAAAACTCGCCATGAATATACAGCCTATCAGCCAGCGGCCACGCAGCAAAACGCTACCAGCACTAAGCAGCCAGCATCACGTACTGCACCCAAATGCCGAATAAGATATGCCAGCACAGGTAGTGCCCCATGCGCAGGGTAAGGCTGGCTAAAAATCCCGCCCGGCGGAAAAAGATCGCTTGCAGAAAATTCATGCCGAAGCCACTCACGAATGCGTACGCCACAAACCAGGTAGCGCCATCGGGCCACTGCTCCAGCGGCTCCCGCAGCGCTATGAGCACCGCCCCTGCCCAAAAAAACCAGCTGGCATAACGGCCACGGGCCGCCAGTGCACCCAGCAGCATAAAAATGGTCAGCGGTACCAGGCGGTAAAACAGTTCAATTTCGATGGCGCCGCTGCCGTACAGAAAAATGGAATACGGAAAAGGCTGCAAAAAAGGCGGCAAACTGGTGTACGGCTCGGACCGCAGCACAAAGCCCACTATCCACACATCCAGCAGGCCAAAGCCGATGCCGATAAGTAGCGGCCACCACAGCCTTAGCCGCAGGGGCGCCTGCAGCCAGCCGGGCAGGCCCGCTTGTGCCTGTAGCCATACCAGCGGTACAGGCAGTAGCAGCCATGCGATGTTGGCCCATTGCCATTGCCTGATGGACAGGCCATCTGCCGCCAATTGGGCACCATACAATACAGTGAGGCTGCACCAAAGCAGTAGCAAGCCGTACAACAGCAGGTGTTGTTTACGTTGGGCGGTCAGTTCAGTTAGCTTATACATGGTTACAAAGGCGCCGGTGCTTTTATGTACATGCGCACCACCGGCTGCAAGAATAGACAGCCTGCGCCACCGCCACAATCACACATGCATGCGATAAAACTGACCGCCCATGTTTATTGCAGGTACAGCACCAGCAAATCGTGCGCTGCCACGGTGGCTGCGCCTTTACCCGGCCCCGAGGTAGCCTGCATCGACAGCGCCTTTTGCCAGTCGCCGGGCGGCAGGTTGTACTTTATCTCCTGGCTGCCACTGTTTGCTATCACCATCAGCAGCCGCCAGCTATCGCCCACCATGGCCCCATTTACAATGTAGGCCACCGTGCCCGGCGGCGCCATTACATCAAACTGCAGCGCTTTGGCCAGCACCCCGGCATCGGCTATGCGAAAAGCAGGATGCGCCTTGCGCAGTGCTATCAGCTGCTGCACCCACTGCACAGTGCCCATGCTGGCCGCTTTGCTGCTCCAGTGTATGCGGTTGATGCTGTCCGGCGATTTGTAGGAATTTTCGACGCCCTTCTTGCTGCGCAGCAGCTCGGTACCGGCGTGCAAAAATGGGATGCCCTGCGACGTGAGCACCAGCCCCTGCGCCAGCTGCTGCATGCGCATCAGCTGCTCGGGCGTAGCGCCCGGTACCGATAGTTTCAGCTTATCGGCCAGGGTATGATTGTCGTGGCACTCGGCATAGGCCACCGCCTGCTCGGGTGCCGAGGTGTAAGGCGCTTTGCTGTAGTTCACTTTGTCGTAGGCCAGCTGCGGGTGCTGCCCGCCAGCCACTATCCCAAACTGGATGCTGGGCTCCATACCCGCTTTGCCACTTACAAATCCGCGGTCCTTTTCCTCAAACACGCTGCCCTTTAGTCCATCCCGCAGGTCATCGCTAAACACCGCAATGCCGTCCAGCAGGTGCGCATTTTTCTTCAGGGCCCGCAGCGAGTCGGGCAAGGGCGAAGCACCGGCCGTCCAGCCCTCGCCATACAGCACAATATCCGGCTTCACCTGGCGCAGGCGCTGCGCTATCTGGCGCATCGTTTCTATATCGTGCACGCCCATCAGGTCAAAGCGGAAACCATCGATGTGGTATTCCTGCACCCAATGCAGCAGGCTTTCAATCATAAACTTTCGAAACATGGGCCGCTCACTGGCCGTTTCGTTGCCGCAGGCAGTGGCATCGCTCAGGCTGCCATCGGGCCGCTGCCGAAAATAGTAGCCAGGCACCAGCTGCTCAAAGTTGGAACTGCCAGCATCGGCCACGTGGTTGTACACCACATCCATCACCACCCGCAGGCCATGCTGGTGAAAGGCCTGCACCATTTGCTTCAGCTCTTTTATGCGCACCGCCCCATCGGCGGGATTGCTGCTGTAGCTGCCCTCGGGCACATTGTAGTTCAGCGGGTCGTAGCCCCAGTTGTATTGCGCTTTGGCCGGCGCCGCTTCGTCTACCGAGTTATAGTCGAAAAACGGCAGCAGGTGCACGTGGGTCACGCCCAGCTCGGCTATGTGCTGCAGGCCGGTACTCAGCCCCTCGGGGCTGCGGGTGCCCCACTCGGCCAGGCCCAGGTATTTACCCTTGTGTTTAATGCCGCTGGCGCCATCTATGCTGGCATCCCGAATGTGCAGCTCGTACAGGATAGCATCAGTGGCCTTGTTTTGTCCAAAGGCAGGCGAAGCATCTTGCGCCCAACCCTCGGGGTCGGTGCGGCGCAGGTCTACCACCTGTGCACGGCGGCCATTGGTGCCCACTGCTTTGGCATAGGGGTCGGGCACGGGCTGCCGCCACTGCTGCCCTATGCGCACCCGAAAGCAATAGTAGGTGCCGACCCAATTGCCGGGCATATTGGCCACCCAGGTGCCTTGTTCATCGCGTATCATTGGCACGGTTCTAAAAGGCAGGCCCTCGCTATCGTGCTTGTACAGCAGCAGCTCCGCCGCTTCGGCCACCGGGCTCCAAATGCGAAACACCGATTGGCGGCTGTTGTAGGTCAGGCCCAGATCGGAGCCTTCGTACACGGGGTAAGTACCAAAATCGGGCACTTGTGCCAGGGCAGCCCCGGCACCCGGCAGCAGCAGTATACAGCTGGCCCATTTGCGCAGCCAGCGAAGCAAAGAAGAGGTGTTCATGCAAGTGAACAATAGTGATGCACGAAAGTAGCACTTCATGAAATCGATGGTGCAATTGATGAAATAGCGGTTACATACTATAGAGTACACAGTTTACTGTGGATTAATTCCTGCTAAGAGAATCATTGAGCCAAGAATTAGTTGACAATCAAGATTATTCGCCGTTTAGCTTATTGATGTGCCTGTAAAATCCTACAGGGTGTGAAAAATGGTCAGGAAATAAAAAGAAAAGGAGAAGCAACTTTACGCCATAAGCATAGACTGTTTCAGAGCTTCCTTACGTGAAGCTATACGAGCTAAGAGTTTTGCAAGTGACTGGATACAATAAATAAATCTACTTAACGAAATAAAACACACCATGGAAAAAATCACTTCTCTGAATCTCTCACTTGACAAGGCCGTTATTCAAATTTTGATACCCGGCATGTTAGCGGTAACGCCATTCTTGTTCTTACTACTTGACACACTGCCTCCGCTCAAACTTTATCTAATCAATAACCAGACGGTTTTGATAACCACATTCACCCTACTTGGTGTCGCTGCAGGGATGATTGTTGATAACATCGGCGGAAGATTCGAAGTGCACGTAATTGACAAATCCCTTAAAGACAAGTTTCCGTTTTTCGAAAGCGATTGGGCAAAATTTCTGTGCATCACCTATGAGCATGAGCCTGTCGGTCACAGGTACCTACGCAATATGCTATTTCGTATGAAGTTTGAGCTATCGACTGGTATTGCGCTAATCCTAATGGCAATCGGTAGCGCCATTATAGCGTGCAGATTTGGCTTGTTTGCAAATTCATTTTGGTCGACGATTT
>CANHEC010000139.1 GCA_947459455.1 Chitinophagaceae bacterium | reverse complement strand
TCGTAAACCGATGGCTACCGTTGTCTTGCGCACCGGCCAAATAGAAATTGGGATCGGTGGGATGGTTGGCCACAGCGTAAAACTGTGTCACATTGTACCCCTTGTTTTTATCAATAAAGGTGGGCTTGGTAGGTGTGGCTACCGATGCGTTTTCGGTATAGTCTACCCCACCATCGGTACCTACCACCATGCGGCTGCTGCTGCCCGGGGCGTACATAAAGTAATGGTGGTCGGCATGCACATTCTGTGCCGTGGTAAAGCCAGTAGCGGCAAACAAACTCCAGGTAGTATTTTGCTGCCAGGTGACCCCGTTGTTATCCGATCGCAGGCCATCCACGCCGCCAATCCACAGGCTGCTTTCATTGTTGGGATCTACCGCAGCAATCAGATCGTACCAGGCCTGCCCGCGGGTAAAGTTGCTGTTGCTTCCCTGGTCGATGATGCTGGGGACCGTACCATTGCTCCATGAGTTGGTACCAGCATTGTAGCGCTTGATATGGTTGGCATTTTGGGTGCCATTGCCCTCAAAAACGGCATACACAATATTGGCATTATTCGGTGCTACCGCCAGCTCAATTCTATCGTACGCATCGGATGCCGAAGCCAACGGAATGACGTTTGTACTTGGATCAGGCGTAATCTCAGTCCAGGTACCTACGTTGCCCACATCGGCGCCATGTGTAGCCGCTGCACTGCGAAAAATGCGGCCATTGGCAAAAAATCCGATACTGGCATATACATCGCCATTGGCAGCAATCTCAATATCGGCGCCTCGGCTGCTGCTGCCCAGCACGGGGCTACCCAGCACTTGCGTCCAGCTATTGCCTCCATCGGTAGACTTACGAATACCCACCGCGTGGCTGACGGTGCGGCCACGCAATGCCGCATACAAATTGCCGGCAGCATCGAGGGCCAGGTCTTGTACGTATACAAAGCTGGCAGTGCTCATCAGGCGGTTCCAGGTGGTGCCCCCGTCGGTGCTTTTCCAAATACCCAGCCCCTCAATAGCATCGCCGTTGAACCAGCCTTCGCCGGTACCGAAGTACATGGTTTGCGGATTGCCGGCAGCCTGTGCAAAAGAGGTAATAGCGATGTTGTCAAAGAAATCGTTCACCTTGTTCCAGACTGGCGTGGCGGCTGTAATGTCGTTGCAAAACCAAAGGCCACCGCCCACGCCAGCTGCCCATACTTTTTTATAGCCATTGGCGGCATCGCCCAAATCAAACCATGCCACCCGGCTTCGTCCGCCCACATTATCGGGGCCGCGTTCCGTCCAGCTAATGCCGGTCACGGGTGCCAGCGGATTGAGCCGCTTGGTAGCCAGCAGCTGATCACGTAGCTTCTTTACTTCTACCAACCTGCTCACCGGCACGGCGCCGGTAGCCGGGTCTTTGGTCAGCTGATAGTCCCAGGCAATGGCCCGATCAATACCATCTTGTTTGGCCTGCTTTTTCAGATCGGCCAGGGTGGGCGTGGTTGCTTCCTCGGCTGTTACCGATTCGCCCATGGAGGGGCGCAGCACGTGTACGCTGGCGGCCGAAAGCACTGCCAGCAAGAGCACATAGGGAAACTTTTTGAGCATACTGTTAGTTTGGTTGAGCTGTGTTGTACCGCACCTTTTTAAGTCAACAGCCGTGCTACAAAACAGGAGTTTCGCCCTGTACTGTACCCGATGTCAAAAAAAAGCAGGCGATCGGTTTGGCCCACAATATAGGCAGCATCCCGAACGCCTGCTACAATTGAAGCAGCGATTTTGGCAGAAGTTATTCCCTGATCAACTTGTCTGACAGGAGCACCTGTCCGCGGTTATCTACTAACTGAATGAGGTACAAACCTTTGGGTAATGAGGGCAACTGAACCTGCTGGCTGTTGCCGCCGGAAGCCAGCCTTGTGCGGTACACTTGCCGGCCGGCAGCATCCGTCAGTTGCAGCTCGGCTGCACCAGCGGTGGCCGGTAGCCCACGCACCCACAGCTGCCGTGCAAAGGGGTTGGGTTCTACCCGAAGGGTGGCAGCGCCCGACTGCGTCAGCTTTACCACCTTGCTTAGCTGTACACTGCCATCTCTATCTACCACCTTCAGGCGATAGAAGTTGTTGCCGGCCAGCGGCAGCGCATCAGTAAATCGACGCACCCCTACCCAGCGGCCGCCAACTGCGGGCAGCTGGCCAATACTGGTGAAATTAATGGCATCGGCACTGCGCTCCACCCATATAGCCTGCACATTGTCATCGCTTCGTATGTCGGCGGTCAGCAGGTGCTGTCCGTTGGGTAGCACCTGGCCTTCCAATCCGGCCAATACTATCGGCAATGCGGCGCCTGTCAGCGTTACATTAAAGCGGGCCTTGGTGTTTCTGGATCCGTCGAAGTAAAGCAGGTAGGTTTGGTTGGCTGCCAGCCCGGTGATGGTGTTCAATGGTCCATTGCCTGTAATACGCTGAAAGAAAACCGGCGTTGGAAAAGCTTGCCCGGTGGGGCAGCTATTGGCTTGAAAAAGCATCACGTTGACACCCTGTGTAGCACAAATGGCAGCTACTTCTCCGGGCAGCGTGTTGTAGCCAGTTACTGCCAGGCTCAGGCTGCCGCTGGCGCTGGTGCGAATAGCGAAATACACGTTGTTCGTCACATCGGTACCGGGCGACAAAGAAACCGGCCCCTGCGCAGTAAACTGAGGATCCACTGATTTATTAGCGGTGGCATAGCGAAGGTCTACATCAAACACGGTGCCCTCGGGCGTGGGCGTAGCCGGAAAGCTGGCCGGACAATTATCGTTGGCAGGTACCAGGCTGGTGCCACTGGCTATCATTTCGCCCGGTGCCAGGCCGCAAAAGCCCAGTGTAAGCCCGCGGCTGGTGGCGGCATAAATTGATCCCTGCAGTGCTGACCGCTCAGGGCTGCGGCGAGCCTGAAAATTGGAAACAGCAAAGTGCATAAGACCAGCTGGATTGACAAAGTTGGCAAAGTTGTTAGGCGCCGCAGGCACCTGTGCCCCATCATTGATGTGTGCCAAATTGATGCCATGGCCCAGTTCATGCAAAATCACCGTTTCCATATCTATCCGGCCAGGGTTGGCAAAAGGTGGTGCGCACGGGCCGTTTTCAAACAGCGTACTGCCCACCGACACGCCCAGGTTGCGCAGTACCACATCAAAGCCGGTTTTTTGTGCCGGAAAATTGGGGTCGCCCAGGCAAATGCTGTTGTAGCTGTAGCATACGCCCAGTACACCGCTGGGCAGCACGCCCACGCCGGTATTGTCGTTGTCCAGCATAATCACATTTTCGCCATCAGTACCGGTCACTGCCTGGGTAGCCGTATTGGCCACCAGGTTCAGGTTCACCCGGCTGGTGCGGCGCCAGGTGTCTATCGATCGCAGCACGCCGCCGTAGATGGCCGAGTCGGGCAAATTGCCCCCACGACCGGCGGTGCTATTGCTTACATACAAATCGTATCCACCGCTAAAATTCCGATTCACCAGGCGGCTTTCCTTGGTACCAATACCGCTGCCAAATGTGGCGGTAAGCACCGCAAACTCCACCTGCAAGGGGGTGGGCGATAAGGCGGTATCGCCGGGGGCATTTACCACCGAAAAGAAGCCGGTGCTGGCCCGACTGGGCACCCGAAGCCGTATCTCGTTGGGAGTCCAGCTCAAAATGAGATCAGAACTGGCAGACACTACAAAAGACGGGTTGTTGTTGCCAGAGTTTCCATCTCTAAACAACACTGAGCCGCCGGAAAACACACCGTCGCCAAAGCCGCTGCCGCTAATCACCAACACGTTGCTATCGGGGTTGGTAAGGGCCCCTGCCCTTACCACAGTGGGCGAAAAGCTGCTGATGACCCCGGGGGCCAAAACCCGCGGCTTCACCCGCAGCGCTTGCTGCTCGGCTTGCACATCTACTGCTGTGCTAATCAGGGCGTAGTTGCGCTTGCAGGCCGCTTGCAGCTTCTGGTAAAAAATAGTGGTAATGCCTTTGTATTCTTCAAACGGCGCTTCCACCCGATCGGCTCCTACCTGGTACATCAGCGCCCCTTGCTCAGCAGCATACACCTCGTAGGCGGGTGTACCGCTGGCAGCCGTGTGCCTCAGCGAGTGGGGACGCAGAAAAAACACGCCTTTCTGTGTGGTGGACAGGCTGAGCAGGTGATCTGTAGTCACAGACTCGGTACCAACACTGCCCCCAACGGTCACAATGTCGATAGTGCCGGCTGGCACACTGCCCTTGAATACTTTGGATACGGTCACTGTATTGTCAGTAAAAATCATGGTGCGCTGGCTGTTCCAATAGCTGCGCTGACCAGTTACCACGCCTTCCACAATCAGGGAAGCTTCGGCCACTTTTTCTTCAAAAGCAACCGGATACAACTGGGCCTGTGCCATGAACGGCACCAATGCCTGCAGGCTGGCTGCTGCCAGCAATTGCCATAACTTTTTCCTCATAAAACAAAGAAAGTTTTCTGATGCCATTTGCCACAAACCCGGCACACCTTTTTAATAACCTACAGTAATACAGCTCATTAGCCTGCCGGCAGCATTCGTTGCGCATACATACGCATCAGGCGGCGGAATGGTTCATACCGGCTATGCCTTTTTGGCAAAGCGGCTGAAAAAATGTACCCGAATCGCCGGTTTTGCGGCTGCAATTATTCCTTGGCCTGCAAAAATGACCTTTCGGCGCCCGCCAGGCCGGAATGGCATAGTTCGTGCTAACTCGCTAACACGTATAATCATTTAAAACACAAAAACATACGTTATGGCTAAGGAAAAAAAACTGACTGTTACCCCTCTGCACGACCGGGTAATTGTAAAACCCGCTCCTGCTGAAGAGAAAACTGCCGGTGGCATCATCATTCCCGACACTGCCAAAGAGAAGCCCCAGCGTGGCACCGTAGTAGCTGCCGGCCCTGGCAAAAAAGACGAACCCGTAACCGTAAAGGCTGGCGACACCGTTCTGTACGGCAAATACGCCGGTACCGAAATCAGCATCGATGGTGCCGACTACCTGATCATGCGTGAAAGCGATATTCTGGCCATTGTTTAATGAGGCCCGGTGCTGATGCCAGCACTGCTTCAAGAAGCACCAAGCTCAGTTCCATTCATACAAACTCCCATTCCTAAATTTTCAAATAAATCGACATATGGCGAAGCAAATTTTCTTCGATATCGAAGCCCGCAACAAAATGAAAAAGGGCGTAGATACCCTGGCCAATGCAGTAAAGGTGACCCTGGGTCCCAAAGGCCGCAACGTAGTTATTGAAAAGAAGTTCGGTGCCCCTGCAGTAACCAAAGACGGTGTGACTGTAGCAAAGGAAATTGAACTGGAAGACGCCATTGAAAACATGGGCGCCCAGATGGTGAAGGAAGTAGCCAGCAAAACTGCTGACATCGCCGGCGACGGTACCACCACCGCCACTGTGCTGGCACAAGCCATCATCAGCGAAGGCCTGAAAATGGTAGCCGCCGGCGCCAACCCCATGGACCTGAAGCGTGGCATCGACAAGGCCGTGAGCCTGGTAGTAGCCAACCTGAAGAGCCAGAGCCAAACCGTAGGCAACGACAGCAAGCAAATTCAGCAAGTAGCCACCATCTCTGCCAACAACGACGAAACCATCGGTAAGCTGATTGCCGAAGCTTTTGCCAAAGTGGGCAAAGAAGGTGTAATCACGGTAGAAGAGGGAAAAGGTACTGATACAACTGTAGATACCGTGATCGGTATGCAATTCGATCGAGGCTATCAATCAGCGTATTTTGTCACGAACTCTAACGATATGCTTGTTGAACTAAGTCGACCATATATACTGATTTACGATAAGAAAATCAGTACCATGAAAGATATCATTGGTATATTGGAAAAGGTAAATCAACAAGGTGCCTCTTTATTAATTATTTCCGAAGAAGTTGATGGAGAAGCACTTGCCACGTTGGTTGTAAACAAACTTCGAGGCACCCTTAAGGTTGCAGCTGTTAAGGCCCCCGGATTCGGTGATAGAAGAAAAGAGATGTTGAAAGACATTGCTGTTCTTACTGGCGGCACACTTATTTCAGAAGAGCAAGGAGACAAACTGGAACTTTCACAAGATTTGGCTCTTTTGGGGCGTGCAGAATCCGTCACAATTGATAAAGACATGACAACAATTGTCGGAGGAAAAGGAAAAAAATCAGAAATTGAAGGAAGGATTAAAGAAATTAAAGTTCAAATTTCTACAACCACTTCAGACTACGACAAAGAAAAACTTAAAGAAAGATATGCCAAGCTGGCTGGTGGTGTAGCCGTACTGTACGTAGGCGCCGCTACCGAAGTAGAAATGAAAGAGAAAAAAGACCGCGTAGATGATGCCCTGCATGCTACCCGCGCCGCTCTTGAAGAAGGTATCGTACCTGGTGGTGGTGTGGCTTACATCCGTGCTATCGAAGCTTTAGAAGCCAAGGTGAAAGGACAAATTGCAGATGAGCAAACAGGTATGGCTATCGTACGCCGTGCACTGGAAGAGCCCATCCGCACCCTCACTGCCAACGCTGG
>CANHEC010000138.1 GCA_947459455.1 Chitinophagaceae bacterium | reverse complement strand
GAGAACTCATTGCAGTTCATCAACAGACTCAAGAAAGATGGCAATGATTTTCTACCTCTTCACAAAGAAGAAGACGAGGTCACAGAAGAAGAGATGAGGAGCCACCGCATCATTTTCCTGCACAGCAAAAAAGGGCACAACGAGGTGATTACGCACCTTGATAATTTTGAAAGACTTCTGCGAACTATGCAATAAGTACATTAGCCCCTTACTTTAGACAGCCCTGTACGAAACCAAACTGCCGCTCCTTCTCAGTTCCTATCCTCGGCCAAAATTATCCTTACTCAGCACGGCATTCATTCTTTCACCTATTTGTTGTAATATTGGGGTATATTTCAGAGATCGCCAACAATGGCCTGCTCTCTGAGTCTTTAACCCCTCATTACATTCAAATAGTATGACACCGAGAAACGCTTTCCTTGTTGCCCTGAAAATCGTTGGGCTATTTCTGCTAAAAGAAACGATTGTTTATGCTTATTCGCTTTTTGCATTCGGCTTTACCGTCGCCTTCTTCGGCCCCTACGGTGGCACCTTCCCTGCATCGCCCATGAGCAGCGGTTGGCTCATGCCACTTGGCATTTTTGCTGGTTACGTGTGCCTTACATTTCTCTTTCTTTTCAAGCCTCGGGTTATAGTCGACCTACTGAGGCTAGACTGCGGGTTCGACCAGTAAACATTTGCTATTCCACTTACCAGTTCTTTCCGCCCTGGCTTTGCGGTCGTTTCTGCTTCTGCAGTTTCTGCCTGATCTTTTTTTCTTCCTGCTGCAGTTCGTCCAATTTGTCGGCGGCCTTTTTGGGTGGCGGTGGCTGCGGGGGTGGTGGCTGTTGGCGCAGGCTTTCCAGCACCATATTCAGGTTTCTGATGGCATCGGCATCATCGGGCTGCCACTGCAGCGCTGCCCTAAAGGCCTGCGCAGCTGCTGGTAGCTGGCCCAGCCTTACCAGTGCCAATCCACGGTTGTGCAGTATCTGGGCCTTTTCTGCGGGCTGCGTAGCCGCCTCCAGGGCCTGGGTGTAGTGGCCCATAGCTTCCTCAAAGCGGCCCTGACGGTAGGCCACATTGCCTTGCTGTAGCAGCGCTTGCCAGCCGGCACCAGCCTTGGCCGCACCTGCATACAGCGTAGCTGCCTGGTTCCAGTTGCCTGCCTTAAATGCGTCATCGGCCTGGCGCAGCAGCACCTGCGGCGGCTGTGGCTGGGCTGCTGCAGCCAGCGGTAGCAGTACCAATAGCCCGAGTACTTGCGGCCTTGCGGGCAGCCGCCGCAGACTGCTGCTACCCATTAGCAGTAGCAACAGCGCCAGTACGATCAGGTAGTGTCCGTAGCTAAAAAAGTTCATGAGGAAGCTATTGGGCATGGGCCGGCGGGGCAGTTGTTGCAGTTCGTTCACCAGCCCGGCCACACTGCTGGCCACGCCCTGCCAGCGCAGGTATTGCCCATTGCTTTGGGTGGCCAGTTGCTGCAGCAGCGGCTCGTTCAGGCGGCTGACTACCTGGCTGGCATCGGGCTGGCGTATTGGGTCGCCGGCTTCATCGGTCAGCGGGGCACCGTTGGCGGTAGCTACGCCCGTTACCAGCAGCTTGATGCCTTCAGCCTTCAGCCGGTCGGTAGCTGCAGTGGCATTGCCCTGCAGCTCTTCACCATCGGTCAGCAGTACCACGGCTTTGTGGGCAGGTGCTGTTTTGGGCAGCGCATCGGCTGCCAGCACCAGCGCCTGTTCCAGGTCTGAGCCCTCCAGCGGTACGCTGCTTACATCCAGTTCGTTTACCAGCGTACGGGCAGCCTGCAGATCGGTAGTAAGTGGAAGCTGCTGCCAGGCATTGCCAGCAAAGGCCACCACGGCAATGTGGCTGCCTTGCAGGGTATCGAGCAGGCGGGTGGCCAGGGCCTTGGCCTGCTGCAGACGGTTGGGCGCTACATCGGTGGCCAGCATGCTTTTGCTTACATCTATGGCCAGCACCACATCGTAGCCCTGCAGCGGCAGGCCAGCTTCTTCTCGGGGCACCTGCGGCTTTAGCATGGCCAGCCCCAGCAGGGCCAGGGCCAGCACCAGGGCCAGCTTGCCGCGCCACCACCATCGTATGGCAGGCTGTGGCAGCATAGCCGGCAGCAGGCGGGCATCGGCCAGGCGCCGGGCCTGTGCGCTCCGCCAGCGGCCATACCACGATAGCATCAGCACCACTGGCACCAGCGCCAGCAGCCAATACCAGCCGTCGGGCCGGCCCCACTGTGGCCATTGTATAAAAAGGGGATACATGCTATTTGAAAACAACCGGCGCATTGGCCGGCGGGCCTGCGCAGCCTGCAGGCAAAGCAGTTGCAAAAAGCGCTCCGAATTATTTCAGCCCTTTGAAAAAGCCATACTGATTCAGAATGCCTTTCAGAATGCGCATCCGCACATTCACCATGTCTATATCGGCATTGGGCGTTTCTACATTCAGCACAAAAAAGTACGGGTGCATGTTCTCTTCAATCCAGCCTACTACCCAGCCCAGTTGGTTGCCTTTTTCGGTGCGGCCCCAGCCGGTTTTGTAGGCCAGCGTGTACTTGTCGGTCCGCTCTCGCACCATCAGCTCTTTTACTATTTCCTGCTCCCGGTTTTGCAGCGGCAGCTGCCGGAAGTACAGCTTTTTCACCAGGCCCAGCTGCTCATCGGCGGTAATCTTCAGGCTATTGTCCAGCCAAAAGGAGTCGATGCGGGCACCTATCTTCTTATTGCCATAGGCCAGACTATCCAGCATTTTTTGCATGGTATCGCGGCCTATGCGGCGGGCCAGCTCCTGGTAAAAGCCTACGTTGCTTACGGCAAAGGCTTCCTGCATATTCATGTCTTTGTTCCAGGCATGCATGGTATCGCCGGCGGGGCTGCGCCGCACAATGCCGTCCCAGGGCAGCACCACGGTATCGCTAAATACCCTGCCGCTGGCCAGGCCTATCAGCGAGTTGACGATTTTGAAGGTAGAGGCTGGCGTATAGGCGCTGTCGCGGTAGCGGGCCAGATTGTACACCGTAAACTGGCCCTGGCCATTATCGAACATGGCAAAGCTGCCTTGTACCTGGCTGCTATCGAAATAAGCCTGCAGCCCGGGCTCTTCGGTAATATTGGTGGTATTGCAGGCGGTAAGCACCCACGAAAAAAACACAACAACACTGACAAACTTCTTCATGCCGCAAAGTTGAAGAAAAGGAGGCAGCAGGCGCTCAGGCAAAATAATATCGGTTTCGTTTTATTTTTTGGTATCCGATATTAACTTTGGGGGATGTGGAAAGAGTGGGTAGCCCAAATGGTGCAGGCCGACATGCCACTGGCAAGGCTTGATGACAAGAAGCAACGCATTCTTGACCGCCGCCCCCTGCCCGCTATTGCCATCCAGCGCATACAGCAGGCGCTTTCGCTGGAGTGGACCTATAACAGCAACAGCATAGAAGGCAACACGCTTAGCCTGGCCGAAACGCGGGCCGTGCTGGAAGATGGCATTACCATCAAGGGCAAAAGCCTGCGGGAACACTTTGAGGCCGTGAACCACCACGATGCCATTGAACTGGTGGAAGCGCTGGCCCAGCCGGGCTTTGTGCTTACTGAAAACGTGATACTGGATGTACACGCCGTGGTGCTGGATAAAATAGAAAAGGAATTTGCCGGCCGCTACCGCACCGGCGGGGTGCGCATTACCGGCGCCAATTTTATTCCGCCCAATGCACTGAAAGTGCCCGACCTGATGGCTGAACTGGTGCAATGGGCCAATGAGAGCCCGCTGGGCCTGCATCCGCTGCAGTTGGCTACTGCTTTTCACCATCGCTTTGTACATATCCATCCGTTTTTTGATGGCAATGGTCGAACCGTGCGGCTGGTATACAACCTGATGCTGATGGCGCAGGGCTATCCGCCCGCCATCATACTCCGCAACGATCGCAAGAAGTACTACGAGGCGCTGAACCAGGCTAACGATGGGCGGTACTACAAGCTATGCCTGCTAATGAGCCAGGCGCTGGAGCGGAGCCTCGACATTTACCTGAGCAACCTGGAAGACAGGGCTGAAGACTACCAGCCCATCAGCAACCTGGTAAGTGATGATGGCGACGAACATGGCTTTAGCCAGGAATACCTGAGCCTGCTGGCCCGGCGCGGTAAGATCGAGGCCTACAAGGAAGGCCATGTGTGGTACACCAGCAAGGATGCGGTGGAGCGGTACCTGGCCAGCAGAAAGCGGCGGCGGACGAGGTAAGCAGTACTGACGATGGGCTGCGCTGCCTGGAGCGTGAGGCCAGGGGCCGAAGCCACGGCTGCTAAGCCGGGGCCGAGCCATAGCGAGCCCGGAAGGGAGCGAACTGGAGCTGAGATGTGTTCTACTGCTGACAGCCCCCGCCTCTCGCTACCCCCTGCCTCCAAAAGGGGGTAAAGAAAAGGCCCGTTCTATCCGAACGGGCCTCTCCCTAATACCTAATCCCTCATTCACCAATACCCAATTTAATCACGCCCAACTCCCGGCCCACTTTGGTAAAGGCGGCAATGGCACGGTCGAGGTGCTCCTGGGTGTGGGCGGCACACATTTGCACCCGTATGCGGGCCTGGCCCTTGGGCACCACGGGGAAGAAGAAGCCGATGACGTAAATGCCTTCGTCGAGGATGCGGGCTGCAAAGTTTTGCGCCAGCACGGCATCGTACAGCATCACCGGCACAATGGGGTGGTCGCCGGGCTTGATATCGAAGCCGGCTTCGGTCATTTTGGTACGGAAATACTTGGTGTTGTACTCCAGCTTGTCGCGGAGCTCGGTGGTTTCGGTGAGCATATCGAGCACGGCAATGCTGGCGCCTACAATGCTGGGGGCAACGGTATTGCTGAACAAGTAAGGCCGGCTGCGTTGGCGCAGCATTTCGATGATTTCCTTACGGCCACTGGTAAAGCCACCGCTGGCGCCGCCGAGGGCTTTGCCCAAGGTGCCGGTAATGATATCAATGCGACCC
The DNA here is from genome assembly GCA_947459455.1 of Chitinophagaceae bacterium. Taxonomy (GTDB): domain Bacteria; phylum Bacteroidota; class Bacteroidia; order Chitinophagales; family Chitinophagaceae; genus Phnomibacter. Next base: position 1,593 of record CANHEC010000138.1, on the reverse strand, counting down.
ATCACCCCACGGTATTCATGCGTACCGCGGCCGGTTTTGCCGAGGAAGCCGCTGCTGTGGCATTCGTCAATCATTACAATGGCATCGTACTGATCAGCGAGGTCGCAGATCTTGTCGAGTTGGGCAATGGTGCCATCCATGCTGAAGCTGCCATCGGTAACGATGATGCGGCTGCGGGCCCCGGCACTTTCCTTCAGCTTGGCTTCGAGATCCTCCATATTGTTGTGCTCGTAGCGGTAGCGCTGGGCCTTGCATAGGCGCACCCCATCGATGATGCTGGCATGGTTCAGCGCATCGCTGATGATGGCATCTTCTTCGTTGAACAAGGGTTCGAATACGCCGCCGTTGGCATCGAAAGCAGCGGCGTACAAAATAGTGTCTTCGGTACCGAGGAACTGGGCCAGTTTTTGTTCCAGCTCTTTGTGAATGTCCTGCGTGCCGCAGATGAAGCGGACTGAACTCATACCATAGCCATGCGTATCAATGGCTTTGTGAGCAGCTTCGATGACTTTGGGGTGGCTGCTGAGGCCGAGGTAGTTGTTGGCGCAAAAATTGAGCACCTGCTTACCATTTACGGTGATCTCGGGGCCTTGCTCACTGGTGATGATGCGTTCTTTTTTGAAGAGGCCGGCGGCTTCTATATCGGCCAATTCGGCCTTGATGCGGGCAACAAATTTCTCGTTCATATCTCAGGCAAGTATTTAGAGGCGGCAAAGCTAACGACCGGCGACATAGGATAGCCAATAAAGGCGGGGGCATTGCCGGCCGGCCAGGGACCGCACAATCGGCCAAACCCTCCGGTTGCTCAAAACTGCTTGCTGCAAGACGCAGAAACCGCCAGCTTCAGCCCCTGCCGTTAACATCTGGCCTGCTTTTCAAACACTTGCACCCCCAGCCCCCTCCCTTTGATAACCGGCACAGCTGCAGCGGCTGCCCTTGTTGGCAGCGGCTGTAGCGGCTGGTTGGCCGGTTAATTGTGGTTAAAAACGGTTTGTTTAAGAAAATTTAGCAGGGGCTGTAACCTCTCTGAGTCTACCTTCGTCATATACTGCAAACACACCCCTGCTATGAAAAAGCTAACGGCAAAATCGGGCATCCTTCTTACCAGCTTGTTAGTGGTTGGTTTGGTAGCCTACAGCTTCACCAGCCGTCACACCACTACTACCAACGGCGATTGTACCGAATCGAGCCAAAAGACCTCCAACAAGGTGCAGAGTAAGCTGAACCTGAAAGGCATCGGCCGCCACCTGTTGGATTTCTATAAATAGGCAGTAAGGGCGGGATGCACCGTTGAAGAATCCGGGCATCTTTGCTCCTGAAGCCGACCCACGGGATGACCAAAGCACACCACGCTTTGGTTTTTTTGTGCCCAAAAGTGCCGGCGGCTACTGCCGGCCGCAGATACCGATAAAGTCGCAGTACTGGCAGCGGGCTGCATCGGTGGTTTGATCAAATGGCACTTGCGGATCCAGCAGTTCGGCCAGCAAGTCAGCCAGGTGCGTCTTCATTTGGCCGAGCAGTTCGGGTACCCGCTCGGCACTCACCGGCTGGCGGGCATCGGTTTCTTGGAGGCGGGTATCGGCCGCACGGCTG